>JALYPB010000427.1 GCA_030856585.1 Gemmatimonadota bacterium
CCTCTCTCGGAGCACAGATGCATCTCCCGATTCGCGCGCCAGCGGCCGTCCTTTTTTCCGCCGCTCTCGCTGGTTCTCTCGCCGGTCAGACCCAAGCGAAGCCACTCGACCCGGCGAACCTCGATACCACCTGCGCTCCCTGCAAGGATTTCTTCCAGTTTGCTAACGGCGGCTGGCTGCGGCGAAGCGAGATCCCGGGAGACTTGCCGAGGTGGGGGAGCTTCAATGAGTTGCAGGAGCAGAACTACGCCGCGCTCCAACAGGTTCTCACGGAGTCGGCCCAAACAGCCGCCAGCGCGCGCGACCCCAACGACAGGAAGCTTGGCACCTTCTACGGTACCTGCATGGATTCTGCGGCAGTCGAGTCTGCCGGGATCACGCCGCTCAACAGCGCCTTGGATCAGATCGCTGCGATCAAGAATCGTCGGGGCGTCGAAACCGCCATTGCCAGGTTACACCGCTGGGGAATTCCGGCCGCCTTTGCCTTCCGGTCCACTCCCGACGCCAAAAAGAGTACCCGCACAATTGCCGAGGTATATCAGGCGGGGCTGGGCATGCCCGATCGAGACTACTACACCAGGACGGACTCGGCGGCGGAAAAAACTCGTGGGGAGTACGTGCAGCACGTGACCAGAATGCTTCAGCTTGCCGGCCAGGACAGCGCCTCGGCGGCAGGCTCGGCGGCCGCAATCATGCGGATGGAAACCGCCCTGGCTAATGCTTCCATGACCCGGGAGGCGCAGCGGGATCCCGAAAGTCTCTACCACCTTTCCACCACTGCCGGCCTTCGGAAGATGGCACCCGGGTTCGGCTGGCCGGGATACTGGGACCAGATGGGGCTCAAGGGCATCAAGCAAGTCAATGTGGCCCAGCCTCAATTCCTCGGCACGGTGGACTCACTTCTCGGGGCGGCCCCCCTGTCCGACTGGAAGTCCTACCTTCGCTGGAACGTCATCGCCAACACCGCTCCAGCGCTGAGCTCTCGGTTTGTGAAGGAAAGCTTTCGATTCAATTCAACGGTCCTGCGCGGGGTGAGGGAGATGCGTCCGCGATGGAAGCGGTGCCTCGCTTCCACCGATCAGGCGCTGGGAGAGGTCCTGGGCCAGGCGTACGTCCGGAAGAACTTTACTCCGGAGGCAAAGGCGCGTGCCCTCGAGATGGTGCGCAACATTCGGGCGGAGCTCAGGAGCCGGCTCAACGGTCTATCGTGGATGAGCGAGGAGACCAAAAACAGGGCCTATGCCAAGCTCGAGAGCATCGTCAACAAGATCGGCTACCCTGATACGTGGAGAGACTATTCCGGGCTCGAGGCCCGGCCCGGACCATTCGTGACGAATTTGCTGTTGGCCAACGAATTCGAGGCGCGACGGGACTTGAACAAGATCGACCGGGCCACCGACCGAACCGAGTGGGGAATGACACCGCCGACGGTAAACGCGTCGTACAATCCTTTATACAATGCCATATCGTTCCCCGCCGGAATCATGCAGCCCCCCTTCTTCGATCCGAAGGCGGACGACGCGGTGAATTACGGCGGGATGGGGGCCGTCATCGGACACGAGATCACCCATGGCTTCGATGACGAGGGCCGTCAGTTCGACTCCCAGGGAAACCTCAGCGGCTGGTGGACCGACGCGGATACCAAGGAATTCAACCGGCGCGCCGATGTGGTAGAGAAGCAGTTCGACGGCTACGTCGCCGTCGATTCACTTCACGTCAACGGAAAGCTGACTCTGGGGGAGAACATCGCGGACCTGGGGGGGTTGCTGATTTCGCATGGCGCGTATCGCCGGTCTCTGGCGGGAAAGCCCGAGCCCCGGCGGATCGATGGCCTGACCGGCGATCAGCGCTTCTTTCTGGCCTGGGCGCAGATCTGGCGTACAAAAGCGCGTCCGGAGTTTACCCGCCTCATGGTAAACGTGGATCCGCACGCGCCTCCGGAGTTCCGAACCATCGGCCCTCTCTCAAACATTCCGGCCTTTGCCGCAGCGTTCAGCTGCAGGCCGGGAGATCCGATGGTCCGACCCGAGAGCGAGCGGGCCCAGATCTGGTAGGCTAGCGCCGCCGCGCCCCACCTTCGCCGGCCCGACGGGCGCCGCCGTCGGAGCCGCCTCCGGACCCACGGCTTTCTGCACGACCCGAGCTCCGAACCTGCGGTGGAGGCGAGCTACTTCTCTCCACCTCCCGCCTCTCTGGCCGCGCTTCACGGGCTGGAGCCCGTTCTACCGGACGCGGCTTCTCCCTAACTCGTTCCGCCCGGGGCTGCTCTCTGGGCTGCACGTCCCGCGACTCGGTAGCGCGGCGAGTGGGTGCCGCCTCGCGTTCAGGTGCCTTCCGATCTTCGCCCGGATCCGCGCGGCGGGTCGCCTCCGGCCGGCGCGTGGCTTCCGGCTCGCGTGCCCTGCGCGCCTCCTTCGGCTCGGTGTTTACCCGGGTTTCATGGCCCACCGCACGCCTCGGCGCTACACCCCCTGGCAGGTCGGCCGCGGGACTATCAGTAATGCGGCGTACCGGCGTCGAGGTAGCGGGCTCGCGCACCCTGGAGATGGGCGGGTTGTAGACCGTGTTGACCGAACGCCGGATATCGTAACCCCGGTTGCGAAATCCGGCCGTGACACCGTCCGATCCCCGGAAACGATATGGGGTGTACGGGCGGTTGTAGACTCGATCCCGGTCGGGGTAGTGGCGGTCATGGTAGCCGTAATACCGATATGGGTAACCATACCGCGGGTAATACGACGAGGCGTAATAGTATGGGTCGTAGAAGAACGGACTGTAGTACGGGTCGTAGCCGTAAAAGTACGGATTGTAGTGATAGCGGCGATACGGACTCCCGTAGAACAGGCCAACGGAAAGACCGAACCCGGAATGTCCGTAGTAGGAGCCGCAAGAGAAGCGGCACCAATCGTCGTCGTAAGCCGACCCGTAGTCGTAGCGAGAGGGATAGCTCGAGGCGTAGGCAGACCGTCCCACCACATCGTAGTTGAGCAGATCGTAGTCGAAGGTGCCCTGAGCCATCCGGTGGACAAGCTCATTCAGCTCCGGCTCCGGGTCTTCCCGAAGGCGCGCCGGGGCGAGGGTCTGGTAGTCCCAGTGGTCTCCCAGCGTAAAGCCGTCAAAGCGGAACGGATCGCGGGAAACGGCGGCGTACACCGTGCCACGCCCGGTGGCGTCTGCTTCGAAGGCCTCTCGTCCGCCGCGGCCGCGCACCTCATACTTCTTATCGCCCCGGACGAAGTTGTCCTCGTCAGGATCGAGCGGGAACAGGACCCGCAGGCGTCCTTCCGGATCGACGTGCAGAACGATGAGATAGCCATCGTATTCGGTCCGCACCTGAACCTTGGCGCGGTCGCCAGCGAGGAAGCGACGATCGTTGCTGATCCAGAGACGGATCGGCGGATCGTCCCCGGCTGCGGCCGCCGGCTGGGCGGGCGTTCCGGAGAACAGCAGCGGAAGGAGCAGCGCGGTAATCATGGCACCTCCCAACAACTTCGGTTGCAACGTGAAAAGTACGACGGGGCACGGACCTGGCGGCCTTTACTGGCCATTCCAGAAGACTCTGCGAACCACGTGCCAGCGCCTATTGACATGTAACACAATCACTTAGGAATAGCGACCGCGGCAGGAGTGTCCTCCTTTCACCCAATTGGACGAGCGATATCGGACAGTGTTAACCCCGCCGCTGCTTAGGGCTTACTGGTTTCCCGCCCGCCATTCCACCGGTGCCAGTACATCCTCATTTCA
>JALYPB010000450.1 GCA_030856585.1 Gemmatimonadota bacterium
CAGCAAGACCTACGGGTACCAGCGGTGGGAGATCCTGGCGGCCCTGATCAACGGGGCGGCGCTGTTCGGCATCGCCGGCTGGGTGGTGGTCGAGGCGGTGCAGCGGATCCAGCACCCCGAGCCGATCCGGGCCGGGCTCTTCCTTATAGTGGCCGCCGGCGGGCTGGTCGTGAACCTGATCAGTCTCGGTATCCTGCACGGGATCCGGGATGGCAACCTCAACACCCGGGGCGCCTATCTCCACGTACTGGGTGACGCGCTGGGGTCGGCCGGCGCCCTCGCCGCCGCGGCGATCATTGCGACTACCGGGTGGATGCTGGCCGACCCGATCGTGTCCATCGCACTGGCCCTGCTCATCCTGGTGGGCGCGTGGCGGCTGATGCGGGAGAGCACCGATATCCTGCTCGAAAGCGTGCCCGGCTCAGTGTCCATGGCCGAGGTGCACCAGAGAATTCTCGCCGTCTCCGGGGTCACCGCCGTTCACGACCTCCACGTCTGGGGCGTCACCAGTGAGCTGGTGGCGATGAGTGGCCACGCCATCGTTCCCGATCTGGCCCACCATCCCCAGGTCCTCGAGCAGATCCGCACCGAAATGTGTCAGCTGGGGATCGGTCACGTGACCATCCAGCTCGAGGTCCAGCATGAATGCGAGGAGCCCCTGCCGCTGGTGAGCGCACCGGGCGCTCAGGCCCACCACTTAGGCCATCGGCACTAGCTCTAACCGCGCTCTACCCTCTCCGCCCTCTCCGCCTTCTCCGCCCTACTCGTGCCTCAACGCCTCCACCGGATCCATCCGCGCCGCACGGTTGGCCGGGTACAGGCCGAACACCAGCCCGATGGCAATGCTGACGAAGCATGCCAGCACCGCGCTCCAGAGCGGCACGCCCGATTCAAGCTGCAGGGCATACTTCAGCAGCTCCCCCGACGCGAGGCCGAAGAGGATGCCGAGCAGGCCACCGATGAGTGTGAGCGTCGCCGCCTCCACCAGGAATTGCCAGAGGATCTCCCGGCGCGTGGCCCCGAGCGCCTTGCGCAGACCGATCTCCTTGGTGCGGTCGGTGACCGAGACCATCATTATGGCCATGACGCCGATCCCACCGACCAGCAGGGCGACGCTGGACAGGGCGATCATGGCGACAAAGAAGTAGGACGTGAAGTTCCCAATCACCTCCAGGATCTGATCCTGGGAGATCAGATCGAAGGTGCTGGGTGTTCCGGGGCGCAGGTTCCTGGCCCGGCGCAGCGCCACCGTCACCAGGTCCTGCGCCTCCGCCACCGGCACACCGACCCGCGGCTTGACCGCAATGAAGAGGCTGTTGGTCTCGTCGTAGCGGAAGTTCTGCCGGGCGGTCTCGAACGGGATTACGGCTCCGATCTCCTGTCCCGGAGGCTCGAAGATATTGTCCGGCTTCTGATAGATGCCGACCACTCGCAACGCCTTGGGACCGATCCGGATCACCCGGCCGAGCGGGTCGATGCGGCCGAAGAGGCGCTCGGCCACGTCGGTCTCGATCACCGTCACGTCGGCGCCCTTCAGCTCGCCCTGGGTGAAGAAACGGCCTCGCAGCAACGTGCCGCCCTGAATTTCCATGTAGCGGGAGTCGGCCCCGAAGACGGCCACCCCTCCGGTACGCTCGCCTTGATACTCCATCCGCTGAAACAGCTGCACCCACATGGCACTGTACCCGATCTCCGGGATCCGGCGGATCGCATCCGCGTCGCTTGACTGCACGATCGGTCGGATCCGGACCTCGTAGGGCAAACGGTCCGGGTTGAGGGGCGTCTGAGAGAAAAAGCGGAGGACATAAAAGGCGGTGGGTCCGGCGGTCTCAATGGCGTTGAAGATCTGAGCGCGGATACCCTGGACCATAGAGGCGATCGTCATGACGGTAGTCACGCCGATCACCACGCCCAGAATGGTGAGGCCCGATCGGAGCTTGTTGGCCCGGATCGAGTCTACCGCGATCGCGACGCCTTCCCCGACATTCCGGATCATTCTGCACGGAGGGCGGTGATGGGATCGAGCCGCGCGGCGCGGGTAGCCGGAAAGACGCCGAACAGAATCCCCGCTCCTGCGCCGAGCGCCAGTGCCACCGCCACCGACCAGAGCGTGACGCGGGCGGGCAAGGGCGTGAAGGTGGATACGGCGGCGGCCAGCGCCCACCCGCCCAGCACGCCCTGCAGCCCGCCCAGCGTAGTGAGGACGACGGCCTCGATGAGGAATTGGCGCCGGATATCCGCGCGGGTGGCGCCGAGCGACTTCCTGATGCCGATCTCGCGCGTGCGCTCGTTGACGGTCATCAGCATGATGTTCATGATCACGATCCCACCCACCACGATGCCGATGCAGACCACCGCGGGAATGGCGGTAAAGAGCAGCCGAGTCAGCTTACGCCAGAATGCCACCAGGGCATCGGCCTTGTCTACGGTAAAGTCGTCGGGCACACCGGGCCGCAAGCGGTGCGCAATCCGCATCGCTTCCTGGGCCCGGGCCATGGCGCCCGGGATCGCATCGGCATCGGCCATCTTGACCGAGACCACGGTCGTCTTGCGGCGGCCGTACCACGACTCGAACGTGCTGAGGGGCAGGAGCACAAAGCCGTCAAACGACTGCCCCAGCGTGCGGCCCTTGGGGGCGATGATGCCCTTGACCGTGACCTCGTTTCCCCCGATCCTGATCTTCTTGCCTATGCCACTCTCGGGCACGTCGAAGAGCTTGTCGGCCACGTCGAAGCCAATGACAACCACCGGCCGCCGCTCTCGCACGTCAGGCTCGCTGAGGGGCCCACCGGCGGCGAAGCTGTAGTCCTGGACGATCTGATAGGGCGGGGTCACCCCGAAGATGAGGACGGTGCCGACCGTCCGGTTGCGGTAGCCGACGTCGCTCACCGGAGTGGGCCATCCCGACTGCATCGAGACGGCTTGGGCCTCCGGCAGCGCCCTTCGTACCGCCTCGGCATCGTCGCTGGAGATCAGTGGCCGCTTGTTGATCTCCTTCATCT
>JALYPB010000479.1 GCA_030856585.1 Gemmatimonadota bacterium
GACCAGGGCGGCCATGTCGTGCAGGTCACCAGGGACGATCCGCGCACCCTGCGATGCCAATGCCTCGGCCTTCCCGGAGGAGCGGGCCAGCGCGGTAACTTCATGCCCGCGGCGTTTAAGAGACTCGGCCAGGTGGCTCCCTACGAAGCCAGTGGCGCCGGTCACCAGCGCCTTCATATGCCGCGGTCGTACAGCCGGTAGGTCTTGTAAACCCGGAAGGTCATCTTCTCGAGGCTCGCGTTCATGGCCGGGTTGTCTTCCAGAATCCATCCCGCCTCACCCCAGTAAATGCGACGGTCTCCGGATCTGGTCCAGATCCAGTGGTAGAGCATCGCGTCGATCCCCTTCCCACGGTACTCCGGGTGCACTCCAAGCAGGAGAATGCGGGCCCGCCGGATCCGCTTCATCTTGAGCGACCACAGCAGGTCGAGAATCATGGGAAAGAGGCGGCCGGAGCGGTGCCGACGAAACACCACGTTAAGGTCGGGCAGCGCAATGCCGAACCCGATCAGCTTCCCATCCTTCTCTGCCATGGGCACCATTTCCGGGATCACCACTGGCTTGAACTGCTCCGCCAGGTGGTCGATCTCGTGATCGGTCATGGGAACGAAGCCCCAATTCTTCTCCCAGGCCCCGTTGTACAGCTCCTTGATGCGCTCCACTTCGCCCTGAAAGTCCTTCATGTTCAACGAGCGAAGCGTGATCCCCTGCCGCTGGCGAATGAGCTCCGTGCCCCGGGCCAGGCGCTCGGGCACGGGCACATAGTGTTTCTCCGTTCCCCCCTGGTAGACCCAGAGGTCCTTCGCCTTGGCAAAACCGGCACGCTCGATCAGCGGGATGTAGTACCGAGGGTTGTGCGGCATCATCAGCGCCGGCGGCGAATCGAAGCCATCGACCAGCAATCCGCATTCGTCGTTGACCGAAAACGAGGCGGGCCCCCGAAGAACGTCATGGCCATGTTGCCGGCACCAGTCGGCCGCCGCTGCCAGCAGCGCGTCGGCCACCGCCTGGTCGTCCCTACTCTCGAAGAAACCGAAGAACCCGACACGGTCGGCGTGGGTCTCGTTGTGAAGCCGGTTGCTGATTGCCGCGATCCGGCCGACGACCTCGCCCTCCACCTCCGCGATGAAGTACTCGGCCTCGGCATGCTCGAAGAAAGGATTTTTGGTACGGGAGAGAAGCAACTCGACATCCCGACGCAACGGCGGGACCCAGACAGGGTCCCGCGCGTGTAATCGGTAGGGCAGGTCGATAAAGCGTTTGAGGTCCCGCCGGTCGCGCGCCGTTCGGACGCGCAGGCGTTCGGTCAAATGACCCCCAGTTCCCTGCCGATCGTCCCGAACTTCTCCAAAGCGAAATCGATCTGGTCGAAAGTGTGCGTGGCCATGAGGCTGGTCCGGAGCCGGCACTGCGACGGGGGCACGGCCGGCGGCCCGACCGGATTGGTAAAGACGCCGGCATCGAACAGGCGGCGCCACATCAGGAACGTCTTCTCCAGCGGGCCGACGAGTACCGGCACAATTGGAGTGTCGGTGGGGCCGATGTCGAAGCCCAGGCTCCGGAATCCGTCCTGGAGCCGGCGCGTATTCGCCCACAGGCGGTCACGACGCTCGGGCTCCTGCTGCAGGACCGCCAGCGCGGCCAGCACACCCGCGGTGTTGGCGGGGGGCAGGGAAGCCGTGAAGATGAGCGGGCGGCTGTGGTGCTGGAGATAGTGGATGACGCTTTCGGATGCCACCACGAACCCGCCGATGGAGGCGAGTGACTTGGAGAACGTGCCGGCGATGATATCCACCTCTTCGGTCAGGCCGAAGTGGGCCGCAGTTCCGTCGCCGTTGGGGCCAAGCACGCCGATGGCGTGCGCGTCGTCGAGTGCCAGGGCCGCTCCATACTTCCGCGCGATCCGGGAGAGTCCGGGCACGTCGGCGATGTTGCCCTCCATGGAATACACGCCATCGACCACGATCATGGCGCCCCGGCTTGGGCCGTTCCGCTCCAACCGGCGTTCGAGGCTGGCAAGGTCGCCGTGATTGAAGCGCTCCGTCTCCCCATAGGAGAGCTTGGCCCCGTCCACGATGGAGGCATGGTCGAGCTTGTCGAGGTACACCACGTCTCCGCGCCCCACCAGCCCGGCGATGAGCCCGAGGTTAGCGGAGTACCCGGTGGAGAAGACCAGGCAGGCTTCCTTCCCCAGGAACTCGGCGAGGGCTGATTCGAGCTGCTCGTGCAGGTCCAGGGTCCCGTTCAGGAACCTGCTGCCGGTGCACCCCGAGCCGTATCGCGCCAGCGCCCGCGACGCTGCCTCGAGGACCTTGGGATGATGGGTCAGCCCGAGGTAGTTGTTCGAGCCGAGCATGATCCGCTTCTGACCGTCAATGACGACGACGGTGTCCTCCGATTCGGAAATCGGCTTGAAGTACGGATACAGGCCTAGCTCCTGCAATTCACGCGCTTTGGTGAATTGCCGGCACTTGTCGAAGAGGGCCACCTGTTGCAGCTCTTGTGTATCCACGGTGCCTCGGCACTCAGAGGTGGTCAATAAATCCTCACATCGCTATGTCACGGAACGGTTTAAAGTAGTGACGCGGGTTGGGCGACACAAGCCAGAGTCAGCCCGACTAGGCCGGGTGGCCGGGGGTGGACCGGAGCAAGGGTTGCGCCGTCACGGGACCAAGCCATAATGAGGTTTATTCCTGCCGGTCGTCCCTCCCCGTTGGGGGGTGCAGATTGTTGCTCCACTGTCCGCCCATTGACGGTGACGAACTACCCCAGCACCTGCGCCGGTCGGGATCAGGTGGCAACCCCCTCCGCGCAAGAACTTAGGGAGGAGTTCTCGAGCCCGGATCTCGGCTTGACTTGAGCGGTGGAACACCTGAGCTTAACTACTGATGTCACACTCCGAGAAGTCACCACGCAGAGCGTTCCTTCGCTCTTGCGCCGCTGCTGCGGCAGGACTCGTTGCGTCCGGCACTATGTCAAAGGCCGAACGCCTTTTCGCAGCCGCCGTACCGGAGGATCCCGATGTCCCCAATGAAGAAGTTGCCCGGATCCTGAAAGAAATTTCCGGGGGCCGGCCAATCCGTAAGGGTCACGTCAGTCTGGACATGCCACTCGTCGCCGAAGATGGCCGGGTGGTGCCGGTGATCATCGAAACCGATCTGCCGATGATGGCGCAGGATTATGTAAAGGCTGTGCACCTCATCGTGGATCACAATCCCGACCCGCATCTGGCCGCCTTCCATCTCACCGCTGCACTGGGCAAGGTGTCCATCTCGACCCGAATCAAGATGAAGCGGACCACCTGGGTGCGGGCCATCCTTCAGACCAGCACGGGTGAGGTGTGGGC
>JALYPB010000021.1 GCA_030856585.1 Gemmatimonadota bacterium
GCCACTCGGGGAGTGAGCAGCAGGGCAGGGGCCGAAGGCAGCGGCGGGAGCCGAAGCATACGCTCGCCTCGATTCCAGGCGAGCGCGAGGGGAGCTCCGGTGCAGAAGAAGGGAACGTCGCTGCCGAGGCGGGCGGCGAGCTGCACCAGCTCATGGCGTGGGACCGGGTCGCCGGCCAGGCGGTTGGCCGCGTGAAGTGCCGCGGCCGCATCGCTCGATCCACCACCCAGCCCGGCGCGAACAGGGATACGCTTGGTGAGCGTAAGATGAATGGCGAACCGGTGACCGGTTGCCTCCAGCACCAGAGACGCGGCCTTCACGGCCAGGTTCTGCTCCGCCGGTCCCACATCCGCGCCGGACACTTCAACCGTCACTCCACGCCCCTCTCGCCGCTCCGCTCGGAGCGTGTCCGCCAGGCTAACCAGGCAGAGCAGGGTCTCGATGCCGTGATAGCCGTCTTCCTCCCGGGCGAGCACGCGCAGGAAGAGGTTGACCTTGGCCAGGGCGGGCAGGGTAACGCTGGCCGGGGTCACGTCTGAGGCCTCCGCGCCACGCGGAATCCACCGGGAGTCCGGCTCAGTGACCACAGCCCGAGCAGCGTGATGGGGACCAGCGTCGTGACGTGAAAGGCGATCGCATAGGAAAAGGCCAGGCTGGCCGGCACGCCGTAGAGGGCCAGCACGGCCACGATGACGGCCTCGAAGGGGCCGAAGAACCCGGGGGTGGATGGAACGGAAATGCCGAGAACAAGAAGGCCCTGCATCAGGAGCGCCCCGGCATAACTCACCGGAATGTCGAACGCGGCGAACCCCAGATAGAAGGCAAAGGCATTCATCAGCCAGAGCGCCAGCGACCAGAAAATCACTCCGGCAAGACGGGCAGGTGAGCGCAGAACCGCCAGGCCCTGCCGGACTCCCTCGATCAGGTCGACAATGCGGTCGGCCAGCCGGGGGGACGGGAGCAGCCGCCGGACCAGTCGCTCGGCGGCAAGCGGCGCGGCCACCACCGCGATGGCCAACATCAGGGCGACGAGGCCAGCCACGCCGGCCACCCGGGCCAGCCCGGTCACGGAGGTACCGGCCACGGTAACCGAGGTGGGAAGATCCGAGGTGAGCAGCGCGAGGGTAAGCAGCCCCACCACGGTGAGCCCATCGAAAATCCGTTCTACCGCCACGGACGAGAGCACGGTAGTGAATCGGGCCTGGGCCAGGCGCGCGGCGGTATAGCAGCGGATCAGCTCACCGGCGCGCAGGGGAAGCAGATTATTGGCGGTAAAGCCGAGGGCGATCGCGTGCCAGAGCGGCGCGGAGGGATACGGCTCTCCCCGCTCATCGCGGAGGAGCAGGTGCCACCGTATCAGCCGGAGAGGGAAGGCGAGCGTGGCCACGACGATCGCGGCGGCGAGCGGTCCCGCCCGTGCGGCCCGGATGTGGCTCAGCACGGCCTCAGCGCTGACGCCCCGCAGCGCCCAGGCCAGGAGCCCTACCGATACACCGATGCCGATTACGGCTGGCAGGATCCGGCGGAAGCTGCTCCGCCGGCGCGGTGACTCAGGAGCGGTCAAGCGCGAGTGGAACGAGGTCGAGCAGCTCCTGAAGCAGCGGTTGCAGGGATTCGAGGCTCGCGTCGCGGGTGAGCGCCGCATTGATCTCATGACGGACGGTGGCCGCCCGCTCGAGCGCGGCCCGCCCACTGTAGCACAGGGTATCGATGGTTACCACCGCCTCCACCGGCCTGATCAATAGTTCGAACGTCCTGAAGCTGGCTTCGATCCCGCCGGATGCCGCCTGCGCGGGCTCGTCCGGCGCCAGGGTCTCAATCGGGACCACATCGGCGTCGGCGGTATCAGGTGCCAGGCTCTGGATCGGCACCACATCGTGGTCAGGCGCGTAATCGAGCGACTCGATCGGTACTATGGCGGGCTCGATCGAGGCGACGGGCTCCTTAGTTCGCAGGCCATCCAGGCGGTGGGCGACGTCGAGCAGCCGCCGCGAGATAAGCATGCGATCGTCGCTCTCGCCGACTGAGCGCAGCAGCTCACCCGCTTCACGCAGCCGTGCAACCAGCTCATTCAGCGAATGACTGGCGACACCGGCCGCGAGAGCCTCCTGGGCAGAGCGGGCAAAGACGCCGAGGGCGCCGGCTACGGGATCGGGGCTGGGGATTGCGGCGGAGCGCAGCGCGCCAAGCAGGTGGTATAGACGGAGGTCCCGTTGAGTGCTGGACCGGGCCGCGGCGATCAAGTCGGCGGTCTGGCACAGGTGCTCGCCGTGGCTGACCAGCTCGAGCGGTCCCAATGGATCCGGCATGGTGAACTGGGGCTGCGACAGCGGCGCCGTGGACGGCTCGGGATCGCCGCTGTAGTAGAGTGATTCGATCGGCACTACGTCACGCTCCACCGCAAAAGCGCGGAGCAGCAGCTCGGTGAAGCGGCGGGCCTCCTCGGCGTCCGGGTCCGGTCTTCCGCGCTCGGCCACGTCGCGGGAGATACGGGTCAGCGCCTGACCGGCACACTCCATCACCTGATCCACGTCCGGAGGAGGGGCGAAGAGCCGGGTGATGTCACCCACGGCCAGCTCGATGCCATCGAGAATTTCCGGCAAGGGGGGAAGGTCACCCAGCTCGGCCAGGCCACGAAGCGACTGCATGCGGCGGATCACGTTGTAGAGCGGCTCCCGGTCGCCCGGGGTGGCGCGCAACGACCGGGCGGCGCGGTCCAGCGCGCTTGCGATCAACGCACCCTCGCGCGCCACGAACGCCCGCACCCCCGTGTGTAGCTCCGGACGCTGGCCTTCGGGCTGACGTTCGGGCGGGCTGGCCGGCGCGCCGCCGGCAAGGGTCTCGAGTCCTCGTCCCAGCCTGAGAGCGCGGGCCGTGTCGGCCTCGCTCCAGGCAGAGACCCGACGGACCAGCAGGCGGAATTCCTCTACCGCCTGCGCCACCTGCTCCCGAGTGGCCGCGTCCCAGGGTCGCTTGTGGTCACGATGCGCGCGGGCGACCGCCTCGAGTCCCGCCGCTGCGCGGGCAATGTGCGCCTGTGCCGCCATGAGCGCCGATCCCCGCAGCACGCGGGCGCTGCGCAGGAACTCGTCGGCCGACGGCGGTTCCGGCTGAGACGCCAGCGTCTCCAACCGGTCCAGACACTCGCCGGCCTCCAAGGCGAAGAAGTCGGCGGCCCCGAGGGGAATGGTCATTAGAGGCTATGGGCTCTGGGCTATGGGCTATGGGCTATGGGCTATGGGCCAAACTTCGGGTCGCCGGCATCGGATGAAATTAGTTGAAGTCAGAGGTTTTGGCGCATCTCCAATGTTGCCCAGCCCAGAGC
>JALYPB010000028.1 GCA_030856585.1 Gemmatimonadota bacterium
CTGCGTACCCGCACAGGAAGGATATCGATCAACTCGCGAAGCCGGCGGTCGAGGCTATCGGGGCGTCTCTTACTCCAGTTCTTTCGGACGAAGCTTAGAACGTCATCCCTTAGCTTGGCGCTCTCTAGAACTGCGACAACTTCCGTACGTTGCTTGGTGAGTAGCGGGAGGGAACCTCCCCCTCCCGCTCTCGCAGGACCGGACGTGACAGTCTCCCGTCATCCGGCCCCCACAGGTCAGCTGATTGTGCGTGGAAGCATGTGCCAATGGGCAAAAAGGCGGGGCTCGTGCTGTCGAACAGCATCGAGCCAGGCCCAAGCTTGGGTCGGCTTGCCCCGCAGTCGCTTGTATTTCTGCATCGCCCATCGAACGAGATGCTCGTCGATGCGCTTCGCTAGGGAGTACAACTCGGAGCGATAGAAGGCCCCGTAGAAGTTGATCCAGCCTCGTACCTGGGCGTTGATGTCCCTGGCGAGGTCGGACAGGCTCGTCCTGGTGCGACGGTTGAGGTGCCAGGCCCTGATCTGCTGGCCTTTCGCTTTCCTCGCCTTTTGGCTCATGGCCGGCAAGAAGCTCACAAAGCGTCCTCGTCGACCGCTGGCCCGGCGTGCCCGAAAGGTGTAGCCGAGGAAATCGAAGCTAGTGTGCTCCGAGTTCCCGTGGCGCTGGCCATCTTTACAATAGACGACCTTCGTCTTGTCGGGGTGCAACTCGAGGCCCAGAGCCCCGAGCCGGGAAGCGATAGCAGCCCGAAGCATCCGGGCCTGTTCCTCAGTGTCGCAATGGGCAACTATGTCATCCGCGTAACGTTCGAAAGGGCAGCCCGGATATTCCCGGTCCATCCAACGATCAAACGCATAGTGCATGAACAAGTTGGCGAGCAGAGGCGAGATCGGGGAGCCCTGTGGGGTTCCCTCCTCCCTGGCCACGAGGGTCCCGTCGGGCATCTGCATGGGGGCTGTGAGCCACCGTTCGATGTACAAAAGGACCCAGCGCTCGTCGGTGTGGCGAGCTACCGCTTTTAACAACAGATCATGCGGAACGGAATCGAAAAAGGCTCGGATGTCAAGGTCTAACACCCAGTCCTGTTTCCAACAACGCTTTCGAGCCACAGTCTACGCATCGTGGCAACTTAGCCCCGGGCGGTATCCGTAGCTGTCAGGATGGAAGATCGGCTCAAGCTTCTCTTCCAGCAGCATCGCTGCCGCGGTCTGAGCTATTCGGTCTGCCGTGGTCGGCACACCTAAAACCCTGATCCCTGCCCCATGGTCCTTCGGTATCTCCACCGCCCGCACCGGCCCAGGAAAATAGCTTCCCGAACTCATCCGGTTCCACAACTTGTAGAGGTTGGCCCTCTCGTCGTTGCCGAACATGGTGATGCTGACGGCGTCCACGCCCGGTGCCCCGGCATTCTCACGAACCTTATCCCACGCCTCAAGCATGAGACGCTTCGAAATGTCAAACGACTTCACCTTCAGCCGTGGTCCGCTCACCAGTTCATTCCTCGAAGGGTTGACCGCTGAGTGACCTGACCTGCACGACCCCTTCGCTCCGGCCTCATTACAAGACCTTCATCACTACTACGAGTCGTCCCGCCCCTGTGCCTCGCATCGGTACTCTGCCGCTCACGGTGTTCGCCGCTTGCGGTCCTTCCTCTCGGCGACCAGGGGGCCGATATCACCCATTTCGACTGGCCACCAGTATCGAGGCGACAGGTTCTCCTGTTCCCTACCTGCGCCTGCGACGAGCTCACGCCACCTATACGCCGGGCACCACCAGGGCCACGAGCAGGCAGCCCCCTGGCTGAGGGAACACCCCGAAGGGCGCTCCTTTGTCCTGGGACATGCGGTCCTCCCAGTTTCGGTGTCATCGAGAGCCTTTCGACGCGTCAGCAGTGGTTCACACATGTTCGTCTTCTCGTCGCATACCTGACCCGCTCGCGGCGAGCCTTTTCCGCAACGCTCACCACCCCGGCTCTTGACCGACGCAGCTTGCGGTGGTTTGGGATCTCCGCCTGCACGGCGACCCCGGAGGACCTACCTCCATCGCAGATAGAGCACGTGTCGTTCTGGCGATCTTCTACATCGTCATCCCTCCACTTTCAGGACACACACCGCACTCGGCTCAAGCAAGCCTCGATGGGCGACGTGGGAGGTGCTGAAG
>JALYPB010000036.1 GCA_030856585.1 Gemmatimonadota bacterium
CCGAGCTTCGCCGCCTCGAGACAGTGCGCCGCGATTTCGTGGCGAACGTGTCCCACGAGCTCAAGACTCCGCTGACCTCTATCTCCGGCTACGCCGAGACGCTGCTGACCGACACCCCGGAGCCGGAAACCACCCGCCGGTTCCTGCGCACCATCCTCGACAACGCCAGACGAATGCAGCGGCTGGTGGACGACCTGCTCGATCTTGCGCGGATCGAGGCCGGGCGCTGGCAGCCGGAGCCGGAGCCGGTGGAGGTGCACGACATCGCCCTGGAAATCTGGACGGAGTTTGAGGAGCGGGCCGGAGCGCGGGGGGTGAAATTGGAGGTGGATATCGCTGCGGGAGCGGAGACCGCCGAGGTGGATGCCGATGCCCTGCGCCAGGTGCTCACCAACCTGGTCGATAACTCGCTTCGCTATACCGCTCGCGGGGGGCGTATAGTGTGCCGCAGCCGCCGGGAGGACTCCGGCGTCGCCATCAGCGTAGTCGACAACGGCGCCGGAATCGCCCACGAGCACCTGCCTCGCATCTTCGAGCGATTCTACCGGGCCGATCATTCCCGCTCACGCGACGAAGGCGGCACCGGACTGGGACTTGCCATCGTGAAGCACCTGGTCGAGGCGCACGGGGGGAGGGTCTATGCCGAGAGCGAGCGCGGGGCGGGGACCACGGTCACGTGCTGGTTTCCGGGTGAGCTAGGAGCTAGGAGCTAGGAGCCTACCCGCTAACTGGCTCGCTGCTCCGCTCCCCGCTCTCAGCTCGTTACCCTCCCGTTACAAATCGTACGAACTTCCGTGACGCCCCGCCACTTCCTTACACTCGCGAGCCACCCGGCCAATCGGCTCCACCAGAAAGCCGCCCGGCACTGGCGTACTCCGAACTCGAAAGGGGAGTTATGGGAATGTGGTTGCGCAGGACTTTGAGCGCGGTGGCATTGCTGACGTCTGTCGCGCTTGGCTCGGCGAATGGCCAGACGACGTACCCCAACATCAAACTCTCAGGACGTCTCCAGGAGCAGTTCTACTACTTCTCCAACGAAGACTACGCGGCCACGGTCGGACCCAAGGCCAACTTCTTCACCCGCCGCGCGCGCATCGAGGCCAGAGGGCAGATCTCTGAGAACGTGGCCGTCTACATCCAGCCGTCGTTCGAGGGAGGCCGGAACCTCAGCGGCCTGGTCACCACCTGCACCGGGACTCCACTGACCTGCCGAACCACCGGCCGCAGCGGGCTCCGGCTCCGGGATGCCTACATCGATGTCAGGTTCAGCCCCGAGGGTCGTAAGGGCGCCTTGTACCTCCGGGCCGGCCAGGAGAAGCGGCCCTACAGCCGCTACGAGCTGACCTCGGCCACCAACCTGCCATCGATCGAGCGCGGAGCAGGCCAGGGTCTGCTCGCCCGGGCCTCCAACGACCTCTTTGCGGCGGCGGGCTTCATCTCCCACGACGTCGGCGCGAGTGTGCGTTACGAGTACAAGCTCGACGACACTCGGCTGGTGACGGTCAAGTTCGGCGCCTACAACGGCCAGGGCGAGAGCCTGAACGATGTGAACAACAAGAAGAGCTTCGGCGCCCGGGGCACCTTCGGGATCACACCCAAGCTCGAGGTGGGCGGCTCTTGGTTTGCGCACGACGGCATCGTCACCGTCGGCGGCGTGCCGGATTCGGCCTTCACCAACTACGCGTTCGGGGTGGACGCCCAGTGGGGGAAGCCGGGTGACGAGGGACTCTTCGCCCTGGCCGAGTATCTCCACGGAAATGACGCCACCGCCTCCAAGTTCACCATTCAGGGACTCCAGGGCGTGGCAGCGTACAACATCCGCATGAAGAGCCCGACTTCCTGGCTCTACGCATTCGAGCCAGCCTTCCGAGTCGACATTGCCGACCCGAACACCGATGCCGACAATGACCGAGTCACCACGATCACGGCGGTGCTCGGCATCTACATGTCCAGCCGGTCGCAATTTCGGGTGGCATACGAGCGGGAAAGCTTCCAGGGCGACGTGACCCCGAGCATCAGCGGTGTGCGCAGCGCGCTGACCGTCAACTTTTGACCAGCTGGAGACAGTAATGAAACGCAGCCTTCTGATCCTGAGCGGTCTTCTGGCCTCGGCCACGCCCGCTGCGGCGCAGGGCCTCACCGGCGCCGGGGCCACGTTCCCCAATCCGATCTACACCAAGTGGTTCGATGCCTACAACAAAGAGACCGGCATCCAGATCAACTATCAGTCCATCGGCTCCGGTGGCGGCATCCGCCAGTTCACCGAGGGCACCGTGGATTTCGGCGCTACCGACGGACCGATGAACGAGTCCCAGATCCAGGCGGTCGCCGGCAATGTCCACCACATCCCAACGGTGCTCGGCGCGGTGGTCGTGACCTACAACCTCCCGTCGCTCGGGGATGCCAAGCTCAAGTTCGACGGGACCCTCCTGGTCGACATATTCATGGGCCGGGTGACCAAGTGGAACGATCCGAAGATCGCCGCACTCAACCCGGGCGTGAAGCTTCCCAATATCGATCTCATCGTGGTGCATCGCTCCGACGGCTCGGGCACGACCTACGTGTTCACCGACTACCTCAACAAATTTTCTCGGGAGTGGAAGGACAAGGTCGGCTATGCCACCTCGGTGAACTGGCCGGTCGGCCTGGGAGGCAAGGGGAACGAAGGCGTCACCCAGCAGGTCAAGCAGGTCGAGGGGGCGCTCGGCTACGTCGAGCTGATCTATGCGCTTTCCAACAAACTTCCCTACGGTCAAATTAAAAATCCCTCGGGCAGCTTCATCACCCCGTCTCTGGAGACCGTCACCTCCGCCGCGGCCGGAATCAAGCTCCCGAAGGACACCGACTTCCGGGTATCGATTACCAATGCCCCCGGCGCGGAGGCGTATCCCATCGCCTCATTCACCTGGCTCCTGGTGAAGAAGGACAACAAGGACACGGCCAAGGCCAAGCTCATCCGGGACTTCCTCGCCTGGATGATTACGCCGGAAGCCCAGAAGATGGCGGCGGATCTCCATTATGCTCCGCTTCCCCCTCCGGTGGTGGCACTGGTCGAGGCACGCTTGCCGACCTTGAAGGCAGGTGGTAAGGTGATGGCGACGAAGTAGAGGAGACCGCCCATGTCACACGCCACGCCCTATCTCGCCTGTCTCACGCTCCTCTCGCTGGCCTGCGGAGGGGAGCGCCCGCCAAGCGCTGATG
>JALYPB010000037.1 GCA_030856585.1 Gemmatimonadota bacterium
AAGTTGTGAAGCGCTAGTCAGACGATGCCGGAGTGATCTGGACACAGTGTTCGCTCAGGAGCTGCCACCTCCGACCGGTTTGCAGCCAGGTCTGGCCGCAGCGTTGGTCATCCTTGAAGGCCTCGCCGTCCAGCGGGTGCTTCGAGATGTGTAGTGTTGCGCTCGGGATGACTCGCTTTTCCGCTTTCCGCTCACGCTTTTTATTCCCGCTTACGCTTTTTCTCACTCCGGCGTCACGTAGGCGGCCGTGATCCCCCCGTCCACCCGGAAGTCAGCCCCCGTGATGTAGGACGATTCGTCCGAGGCGAGGAACAGGGCGGCCTGGGCGATCTCGCGGGGTTCGCCAAAACGCCCCATGGGAATGTGCACCAGCCGCCGCTGCCGTTTCTCTTCGGTGGAAAGGAACTTCTCGAGGAGGGCAGTCCGCACCGGCCCCGGGGAAAGCGCATTGGCTCGGATTCGCTCGCGTGCGTGGATGACCGCGATCTCCCTGGTCATGGAGAGCACGGCCCCCTTCGATGCCGTGTAGGCGATCTGCGGCGTGGCCGCCCCCACGGTCGCCACGAAGCTCGCGACGTTGATGATGGAGCCGCCGCCGGCCTCCCGCAGATGGGGAATGCCGGCCCGGCAGCAGCGGGCCACGCCCTTGACGTTGATCTCGAGCACCAGGTCCCAGATCGCGTCCGGGGTGTTCACCACGCCGTCGTCGTCACCCGGCGACACCCCGGCGTTGTTGTACAGCACGTTGACCTTACCGAAGGCCTTTCGGGCACCGGCGTAGAGGGCCTCGACCTGGGCGGTGGAGCGGACGTCGGCCGCGATGAACACCGCCTTGCCGCCTGCCGCCTTGATCCCACCCACGACCTGCTCGCCGGCGGCGGCCTCCATATCGCTCACCACCACCGCGCAGCCTTCACGGGCAAACAGCCTGGCAGCCTCGGCGCCGAGCCCGGCGCCGGAACCGGTGATGACCGCGACCTTACCTTCAAGACGAGGCATAGGAGTCCCCGGACCGCTCAGGCCCGCTCAAAGTTTCGTTGGAGATCGACATCCGACACCCGCCGATTGTAGACACCCTGCTCCTGCCAGGCGGTGTTCACGTAATGGTCTATAACCACATCGCCGAAGGCGGCTCGCGCTGCCTTCGAGCCCGAGAGCAGCTCGACCGCCTGGTACAGCGTCTTGGGCACTTCGCGCACTGCGGGATCGGCGTAGGCGTTACCGGTGTAGAGGCCCTCGAACTTGAGGCCCTGCTCGATCCCGTACAAACCGGCCGCGATCGTGGCGGCAAACGCCAGGTAGGGGTTGGCATCGGCGCCGGGGCAACGGTTCTCCACCCGGATCGCCTTGGCCGAGTGGCCCAGGATCCGAATGCCACAGGTCCGATTGTCGACGCCAGCCACCAGGCGGGTCGGCGCGAACGTGCCCGCCTGGTAGCGGCGGTAGCTGTTCACGTACGGCGCATAGAATACGCTCAGCTCCCGTCCCAGCTCCAGCTGGCCCGACACCCAGGCGCCCAGCCTGGCCGACATGTGGGCCGGCCCCTTCGGGTCCCAGCCGAGCGGGGCCCCCGTCTTCTTGTCCCAGAGCGAGCTGTGCAGATGGCAGGAGCTGCCGGCGAGATTGGTGTTCCACTTGGCCATGAAGGTCACCGACATTCCCATCAACGCGGCCACTTCTTTCACGCCGTGCTTGAAGATGCTGTGCCGGTCGGCCATCTCCACCGGCTCCTCGTGGCCGAGGTTGAGCTCCTCCTGCCCCGGCCCCCATTCGCCCTTCGAGTTCTCCACCTCAAAGCCGAGCGCGTCGAAATAGCGGCGCAGGGGCTGCATCAGCTTCTCTTCCTTGGTGGTTTGCAGAATGTGATAGTCCTGGATGTACTTGCCGGAGGTGTTCAGGTCCTGGTACCGCCGGGCACCCGCCTGTTCGTAGCTGTCGTTGAATACGTAGAACTCGAGCTCGGATGCAATCCGGATCGTGAGACCCATCTTCTCGGCTCGGCGCACCTGTGCCTGCAGGATCTGACGGGGCGCCACCGGGAGCGGCTGGTGGTCCCTTCCCTCGACGTCGCCCAGCACCATGGCGGTCCGGTCGAGCCACGGAATCAGGACCAGGGTGCCAAGATCGGGGCGGACCATGAAGTCGCCGTAGCCACGCTCCCACGAGAAAGAGCTGTACCCCGGGAGCGGCTCGTTCTCGACATCGCAGCCGAGGAGGTAGTCACACCCCTCCCATCCCTCGCGAGCCTGGCTCAGAAAGGTGCGAGCCGTGTACCGCTTCCCGGCCAGCCTGCCCTGCTGATCAGGAAACACGGCCAGCACGGTATCCACGCTGCCGGCCGCCGCCATCTTCTTCAGCTCGGCAAGAGAGATCGTCTTCATCTAGTTCGTCTCGAAATAGATGTTCTTCAGCTCGGTATAATGCTCCATTGCATGCATCCCCAGCTCGCGTCCCAGGCCCGACTGCTTGAACCCGCCAAACGGGCCCTGCAGGTGTACGCTGGACGAGGAGTTGACCGACAAGACCCCGGTCCGCACCGCGCGGGCAACCCGGAGAGCCCGCTTGAGATCGTTGGTCCACAGCGATCCCGAAAGGCCGTAGATCGAGTCGTTGGCAATGGCGATCGCCTCGGCTTCGGTGTCGAAGGGAATGACGACGACCATCGGCCCGAAGATCTCCTCATCCACGATCCGCATACCGGGTCGGGCGTCGGCGAAGATCGCCGGCCGCAGGAAATAGCCGTCGCCCTCGACTCGCTCGCCGCCACACACATGGCGCGCCCCCTCCTGCCGGCCCAGGGCGACGTAGGTCTCAGTGCGCTCGCGCTGGCCGGCGGAGATGACGGGCCCCATCTCGGTCTTCGTGTCCAGCGGATCCCCCACCCGCATGGTGGTGGTGACGGCGGCCATCGCTTCGACCAGCTTCGAGTACACCTTGCGCTCGACGATCACCCGGGCCCGGGCGCAGCAGTCCTGGCCCGCATTGGCGAATACCGAGGCGCAGGCGTGCCTGGCGGCCTCTTCGATGTCCACATCGGCAAAGATGATGTTGGGCGACTTGCCGCCCAGCTCGAGCGAGACCCGCTTGATGGTCTCGGCGGCGGTGGCCATGATCCGCCGGCCGGTTTCGGTCTCGCCGGTGAAGGCGATTTTGGCGATATCGGGATGCGCCGACAGCTGCTGGCCGATCTTTGCCCCCGGGCCGGGGATCACGTTCAGCACCCCGGGGGGTAGCCCCGCCTCGAGGCCCAGCTCGCCCAGGCGGAGTGCGGTGAGCGGCGTCAGGCTGGCCGGCTTGAGGACGATGGTGTTGCCGCAGGCCAAGGCGGGGCCGAGTTTCCAGGTTGCGATCACCATGGGAAAGTTCCAGGGCACGATCAATCCCACCACACCGAGCGGCTGGCGCAGCGTGATATCGAGACCGGCCTTGGCGGTCTGTATCGTCTCGCCGAAGAACTTGTCGGCGGCTCCGGCGTAGTAGCGCAGCGTGTCGGCGACATGGTTGGCCTCCCACCGCGCGTCGCCGATCGGTTTGCCGACGTTGCGGGCCTCCAGCGTGGCCAGCTCGTCCACGTGGGCCCGCACCACCTCCGAAAAGCGAAACAGGATCTCCGCCCGTGCCACCGCGGTCTTTCCGGACCAGTCGGGAAAGGCCTGGCGCGCCGCCGCAACCGCCTGATCCAGCTCAGCCGGCCCTGCCGCGGCCACCTCGGCCATTGGCTTGGCCCGGGCGGGCTCGGTAACGCTGATCGTGCCGGCGCCTGCTGGGCGCCGGTCCCCAATGAGCAGAGGTTGCATGCTGATCTAGCTGGCCCCGGGCGCGAACACCGCCTCGAGCTTCCGGAGAGCGGCCTCGTCGGTCTTGGTGGGACCGACAAAGCCCTTCTTGGCCGACAGCTGCCAATAGAGCCCGAGAACGACAGCGAGCCCGACCATGGTCCACAGCACCAGCTCGTTCGGCGGCAGGCTGAAGATCACCGAGATGATGATCACCCACACGATGGAGATCACGTTGAGGACCGGCCCCCACTTGCCCAGGTTCCAGGGCGCGGTTGCGGGGGTGGTGAACTCTCCCTGGCCTCGGCGCTTGTTCCGCCAGTTGAGGTAGATCGGGAACATGTACGCCAGGTAGAGCGTGATGGTGCTGATCGACGTCACCACGAAAAATGCCGAGGCGTAGAGGCAGATCAGCACAGCGAGCACGCTGGTGATGATGATTGACCAGACCGGCGTCCGGTACTTTGTGCTCACCTGCTTGATAAGCCTGGAGCCCGGCATGCCGTCGTCGCGGGCGAAGGCATACCACATCCGCCCCATCGACGTGATCGAAG
>JALYPB010000076.1 GCA_030856585.1 Gemmatimonadota bacterium
GGTCCGGCAAGCGCTCGGCCACCCACCCGAGGACGAAGAACGTCGCCGTTACACCGTGTTTCTGGAGAAGGGCGAGAACTCGGCTTGTATTCGCTTCAATCCGTAGCTCACAGTCGTCCCACTTGTCGTACGGAATGACGCCGCTGAGGTTGTGAACCTGGAACCAATCCTCGAGGTCGATCGACATGATGTTGATCATGGCAAGCTTTCCGGGCTAGCAGCCCCTAAACGCTATTCCCAAACAGCTGGGTGGGCAAGTTCTCACGACTTTCGGCCTTAGGCAACCTCCTGCGCTGTTAGCTCTTCTGTCGCAAGCAGTTGCATCCCTGACCTACCACGACCTGTCCTCCCTCGTGTGAGACGACTCCTTTCATACAGCCTTGACAACCTGGCACGCCGTGCAGGAAATTGCAGGTGGCCCTGCCGCGGTCGGCGCAGACGGAGGCCTTGAACGCCCCCGTCCATGCTTTCGACGTGCGTAATGTGCTGAACTCATTATGGCCTACGAGATGACAGGGGCGATAGCCCGGCGACGACGGACGCTCCTTTTCAGGGGAGCGTTGTTTGGGCTCGTTCTAACCTCGTCGGTCGCCTGCGGCGAGGATGCGCCGCCGGTCACCTCCGAAGCCCCGCTGGTGCCGATAGACCCCCTTTCTCCTCCGGATTCGATCCCCGCCCCTCCAGATACAATCGTTCCGCCCCCGCCGGGCGGGGATTCAACCGCTCCGCCGCCGCCGCCGGCTCCTGATTCTGTGCTTCCGCCGCCCAACCCGGATTCAGTGACGGTCCCGCCTCCGGACTCGACCGGTGTACCCATCCAACCTCCGCCATCGGGACCGCCGCCAGAGCATGTCGGCCTCGCGTTCGGGCCCTATCACCTTCCCGCCGGAGACTTTGGGCCCGGCAACAGCGCCACCCTACGTTCGGCCGCCCCTCTCGAACTGATGGCGGACCTCGAGGCGGCCCGGCGGACCGGTACCAGGATCATTCTGAGCGTCGTGGGAAATGATCGACGTTACAAAGACGACCAGGGTCGCTTCAGCCTGGTCAAGTGGAAGGGGCGGGTCGACCGGTTTCGCGGTTTCGATATCTCGTCCTATATCCAGGATGGTACTATCATCGCCCACTACATCCTCGACGAGCCGCACGATGCTTCCAACTGGGCCGGGACTGTCGTTACCCGGGCGCAGGTTGATGAGATGGCCAGGTACAGCAAGGAGGTCTGGCCGTCCCTGCCCACCATCATCCGCGCCTGGCCGGATTTCCTGAAGGGTTATCAATACAAGTATCTCGACGCATCGTGGGCCCAATATTCGGACCGGTTCGGCGACATCGACGCCTTTGTGGCCAATAACGTTCGGGACGCGCGTGCAGCCGGGCTGGCGTTGGTTGTGGGATTAAATTTGCTCGGCGGGGGCAACAGGAGTGGGGGACTCAGGGGCTTCAGCGGGAGCCGCTACGCGATGACCGCGGCGCAGGTGCGCCAGTGGGGCGGAGCTCTCATGGCGGACCCCTACAGCTGCGCTTTCATCAATTGGGAGTACAACGCGGCCTACTTCTCCCGCAGCGACATGAAAGCGGCGCTGCAGGAGTTGAGTGAGAAGGCACGAAGCCGGCCCAAGAAATCCTGCTGGAAATAGACGGCGTGGGTGAGATTCGAACTCACGGAACCCTTACGGGTTCGGCGGTTTTCAAGACCGCTGCATTCAACCACTCTGCCACCACGCCCTTCGCTCAAACGTTCTTACCCCACCGTCGCTTGCACAACTCCCTTCGAGTCCTTTGTAAAGTCGTCTACGCCTCTCTGTGTGGCCCTCCTGAAGACCAAGGCTCATATTTTGCCTTCAGCCGACGGGTCCGTACTGATGATTTGCTTCCGACCCGTAGCGGGACAAGCCTGGCATGCCTCTGCACCGGATACAGTACCCGTCGCCGGTGGCCCTGCCCGCGCGCCTTACCTCCTTCACAGCCCACAATTTAGGCGATAATCCTCCGGCAATTCAGGGGGGGCCGCCGACCAACCTGCCCGCGTCGGCTTGCCAGACTCACCAGAGGCGGGGCTTCGGGGAAATTCGCACACCCGAGTTGCCGTTTGCGGCTCCCGGCGTACGCCAAGACCGGCGCCCAGCGGCGTGACCATCCAATCCGCCATCCCGTTTGTACTGGCTGCCGTCGCTCTCATCGGGCTGGGCTTCGGCCTGGTCGCAGGCCAGCGCTGGCTCGGGGGCCGAGCGCACGAGGCCGAACGCCTGCGCCGCTTCTACGATGCCTTCTCCTGTGGCATCATCGTGCAGGACGCCGGTGGCAGGGTGCTGCATGCGAACCAGGCCGCTCGGGATCTGCTGGGCACCACCGATGTGGTAATGGCCGGCTCGCCCGGCGCCGATCACCGGGTGGTACACGAAGACGGCAGCTCGGCAGAGGGTGACGCCCATCCGCTGAGTCAGGCTCGCCGGACCGGCCTCCCGGTTCGTGGCGTGGTACACGGCGTCTCCACCGGCACGCCCTTGGAGCGATGGTGCCTGGTGGACGCGGTACCGGTTTTCGATCCTGCGACCGGAGTTCTGGTGGAGGCCGTTGCGAGCCTCACCGACATCACCGAGCGCCGGCGCGCAGAGAGGGCATTGTTGAATACCACCGATACCCTCTCGGCCCTGATCCAGGCATCTCCTCTCGCGATTCTCGCGTTCGATCCTGCCGGCAAAGTCACCACCTGGAGTGCTGCGGCCGAGCAGTTGTTCGGGTGGCGGGCGTCAGAGGTGGTGGGACACCTCCTGCCGGCGATCGCTCCCGATCAACAGCGAACATTCCGAGAGCACCACCTGGCCGTGCTGCAGGGACAATCGTTCATCGACCTCGAGGTGCACTGGCAGCGGCGAGACGGCAAGCCGGTCATCCTCAGCCTGGCCCTGGCGCCGCTCTACGGCGGGTTATCCGAGGTGCGCGGCGTGATGGTCCTGGCCGCGGATCTGACCGAGCGCAAGAAACTCGAGAGCCAGCTGCGACAGTCGCAGAAGATGGAAGCGGTGGGGCAGCTGGCCGGCGGCGTCGCGCACGACTTCAATAATCTGCTGACCGCCATCATTGGCTATACCAGTCTCCTGTTAAAGGCCAGCCCGACCGGCCAGCAGCGCGAGGACCTACTCGAGATCGATCGGGCCGCCGCACGCGCCACCGAGCTCACCCAGCAGCTGTTGGCATTCAGCCGACGGCAGATGTTGCAGCCCACGCTACTCGATCTCAATGCGGTGCTCTCCGATACCATGCGAATGATGGGGCGCCTGCTGGGCGAGCACATCGAGCTGGCGATCCTTCCCGATTCAGGGCTGGGCATGGTCAGGGCGGACCGGGGACAGATCGAGCAGGTCATCATCAACCTGGCGGTCAACGCGCGTGACGCGATGGAGGGCGGCGGCAAGCTGATCCTGGAAACGCGTAACGTCACTCTCGATCGTGACTACGCGAGCCATCACCCCGGGGCGGTCGAGGGTGAATTCGTCATGCTGGCAGTGACCGACTCCGGGATCGGAATGAGCGCGGACATCCAGGCGCGAATCTTCGAGCCGTTCTTCACCACCAAGGAACGTGGCAAGGGCACCGGACTGGGTCTCTCGACGGCATACGGCATCATCAAACAGAGTGGCGGCACTATCTACGTGTACAGTGAGCCGGATCGGGGGACGACGTTCAAGATTTATCTGCCGAGGGTGATGGCTGCCCAGGGCCCGACCATTCTCCCGGCCCCGGCGAAACCCGTGAGTGTGCGTGGCGCCGAGACGGTGTTGGTTGTGGAAGACGAGGAAGGCGTGCGCTCGCTCACTTGCCGGGTGCTGCGGACCTACGGATACACGGTGCTGGAAGCCGAGAACGGAGGGGAGGCGCTTCTCATCGCGGAGCAACACCCCGCGCCGATTCACATCCTGCTGACCGATGTCGTGCTGCCGAGGATGAGCGGCCGAAAATTGGCGGAGCGGCTGGTGCGCGCATCCAGCAAGCTGCGGGTTCTTTATATGTCCGGGTACACCGATGGCTCGATCGTCAATCACGGCGCCCTGGAACCCGGCACCTCATTCATCCAGAAACCGTTTACGCCCGAAGGCCTTACTCAAAAACTCCGTGAAGTCCTGGATTCCCCGGACGGTTCAGTCCCACCGGCCTGATGCCGATACCAGAAATGACCCCCCGCAGGTGATATGGGTTACTGGCTGTCGGAGGAAGCATGGGACGGAGATCGACTCCGGCTCGCCTGATCTGGGCAGCTGGACTAGTGCTGGCGCTGACCGGATGCGGCTTTGATCCCGATGGGGACGTGCCGCTCGATCCGCCGCTCATCTATCGCGAATGGTTTGCCAAGACGGAAGCGTGCTCCGGCCGTACTGGAGACTTCGACCGGCTGCGCTGGTCCGTCATAGAAGGGTACAGCTTCCCGTGCTCCAGCGGGCAGTGCGCGGGACATTGGCGCACTGACCACCAGATCTTTCTAGCCGGCGAATGGGTGATGGACGAGATGGTGGTAAGACACGAGATGCTGCATGACCTGCTCGGCCGCACCGGCCACCCCGACCCACCGTTCGGCGACGGCTGCCCGCTGACATGGGCCAGCTGGAACGGCGGCGCTGCCGGCCTTAATGTGGGCCGGGTGAGGCCTCGAGAGATCGACTAGAAGGGTCCGGCACCGAGGTTCTGCGAAACCGCATGGGCCACCGAGTCCGCTCGCGCGGCCAGCGCGTTCTGCCCCGCCTTCGCAAAGGCTCTCGCCGCTCCACCGTACACCACCGAGTACAGCTGAAGAATCGACCCCGACGGCCGGTCCACCCAGCCACGGGGCCGATTGCGCGCGGCCGCCGGCCAGTGATACACCTCCCACAGCAGCTTCTCGGTCCGGGGCAGGTTGATGAAACCAAGGCTCGGGCTCAGCACGATCGAGTCGTTGGCCACGACCGGCATGGGCATCAGCTTCCGGACCAGCCCCTGTGACACGAGGTAGGGGCTCAGCCCCAGGGTCTGATCGGGGTAGCCGCCGTCGCTCCAGCTGAAGAAGATCGGCCTCTTGCCCATGTTGTCGCGGATCAGAAAGACCGTGGCCAGGTCCTGCAGCATCAGGTATTCCTGTCCGAAGGCAATCTTCAGACTATCGAAAGCCACGCCGCCATTGCTCGGCACCTGCATCGCCTCGGGCAGACTATCGAGCTGTTCGCTGGTCAGACTGAACACCGGCTGCTTCGGCTGCGGCCACTCGGTCACCGGGGCCTGGGTGGCCCGGGTCGTGTCGGTGAGCGGCACACCTGCCTCGGCCGGGCGGGGCTTCCATAGTGCGGCCGATTCAGCCGCATCGAACCGGGGTGTCTCCCGCCGCAGGAGCTGCCGCAGATGCCAGCGGGTGTTCATCAGCGACAGGTTGGCCAGGGTCACGTCGCGGCGAATACCCTCGACCTCCTGGGCGTACCAGAGGGGGAAGGTGTCGTTGTCGCCTGCCGTGATCAGAATGCCGTAGGGCTCGACCGACTGGAGTATGTCGTGGGCGAAGTCACGGGGCAGCGTCTCGTGGGCGCGGCTGGCGGTGATCCGGTTGCCGAAAAGGGGAATCAGCGCCAAGGCGAGCACCAGGCTGGCCACGGCCCAGCGGCTGGTCGAGCTACCCGCGTCGCGAAGGAACGCCACGATGGCGCGCATGAGAGCCCCGAGCCCGAGGGCGACAAATATGCCGAAGACTGCGAATGATCCGATGAAGAAGTAGTCGCGCTCGCGAACCTCGCGAGGCAGAGATTCCTCCCCGGGGTACTGGGAGAACCCGTACTTGAAGTTCATGTGGTACACCAGGCCGAGCGACAGGGTGCCGAGGAGGGCGAGCGCGGCCAGGCCAGCTCGGCGGTCGCTCTTCCACAATGCCCATAGCCCGGTCAGTCCGAGCACGGTGAACACCGCGGTGGCCATCGGGGCGAAGCCGGCCCAGTCCTTGGCGAACTGCCAGGAGTAATACTGCCAGAAGTTGGCCAACTGGGCGGGGAACGTCGCCTGTCGCTGAGTCAGCGCCGGCTTCCCATACTGAACCCGGTTCAGCACGTCCTGCAGGGCCTGGAAAGTGACCGGCTCGCCCTCGTTGATCGGAGGGAACTGCGCGGCCCGGAGCGGAAGCCAGATGTAGTTGAGCGAGATGCCGACGATGACCGCGGTGAGGCCGAGGTACACCAGCGAATCTCGAGGCGACTTCCACAGCGCGTAGCCCAGGACCCCCAGTGTACCCAGAATCAGCGGCACCTGCAGCGGGCCGCCCACGAACATGTCGGTCCACTTGCCGGATACCGCGAGCAGCAGGGCCCAGAAGGTCACCAGCGCCCAGGGGCGCAGCACCGTTCGCCAGTCGGTCCACAGGACGTATACCGCCAGGGCCGGAAGGGCGAGCACCCCCATCAGGTGATTGGTGGAGGTCAGAGCCATCACGTACGCGATCAGCACCAGCCAGCGGTCTCTGTGGGTGCCTGGCTCGTCGTCGCCCCAGCGCACCACCAGCCACATCACAACCGCAATAGACAGCAGTGAGAGGGTATACACCTTTTCGTTGACCGTAGACTGATTCCACACCGTCCAGGAAGTCGCGCTGACCAGAATGCCGGCAAATGCGGCACCATAGCGGGCCCACCGGTGCGGGACGATACCACGCAGCCACCGCTCGGCCACCAGAAACCAGAGCCCCGCCGCCGCGGCGCTGGAGACCGCGGCGAAGAGATTGATGCGAATCGCGTAGGAGGCGGCGAGCGGCAGCAGTCCAAAGACGTGCGCCAGGATGACGAAGAGCGGATTGCCGGGCGGGTGCGGGATTCCCAGGACCTTGGCGGCGGCGATGTACTCGGAGGTGTCCCAGAATGCGGTGGTGGGCGCCAGCGTGGCGAGATAGATCGCGAAGACGATCACCCCGGTCACGAACGCCCATAAATAGGGCGGCCGCTCAGTAGCCATAGGACTCAGTTCCCGCTCACCGCTCACCGCTCACCTCTTACCGTAGCTAGTGTCTGAATTGCCGCTTGCCGGTCATGACCATCGCCATGCCGTGCCGGTCCGCTGCTTCCACCACCTCGGCGTCGCGGATCGAGCCCCCGGGCTGGATGATTGCCGTGATACCCGCACCTGCCGCATGCTCCACACCGTCGGCAAAGGGAAAGAACGCGTCGGAGGCGAGTACGCTGCCCGCCGGGTCGTGCCCCTGCTGCCGCGCCTTGTGCACCGCCAGGAAGACGCTGTCCACCCGGCTCATCTGGCCCGCGCCGATGCCGATAGCCGCTTCCTTGCGCGCCAGCAGGATGGCGTTGGACTTGACCGGAGCGACGGCTACCCAGGCAAACCGGAGATCGTTCCATTCGGTCTCGGTGGGTTGCCGCCTGGTGGCGACTTTCCATCCCACCTCGGACGGGTCGAACCGAAACTGATCCTGAACCAGGAAGCCTCCCCGGACCCGCTTGTAGTCGAGCGCTCCTGCGCCTTTGCTCACCGGGAGCTCGACGACGCGCAGCTGCTTCTTGGCCGCGAATGCGGCGAGGGCCTCGGCGTGAAATGACGGGGCGACCACCACCTCCATGAACAGGTCAGCCATGGCGTCGGCGGTGGCCTTGTCCACCACCGTGTTGAACGCGACCACCGAGCCAAAGGCGGAGACCGGGTCCGTGGCCCGGGCGCTCCGAAACGCCTCCACCGCGGACGGAGCAACGGCAATACCACAGGGTGTCGTGTGCTTTATGATGGCGCATGCCGGACGATTGCTCCACCACGCCACCGCCCACATCCCCGCGTCCACATCGAGCAGATTGTTGAACGACAGCTCCTTGCCCTGGCGCTGGGTCAGGTCCCGCATGCCCCGGGGCTCTTCCGTCACGTACAGACCGGCCCGTTGCGTGGGGTTCTCGCCATAGCGGAGCGCCTGCACCCGCTCCATGGCCACGCCCAGTCGCGCGGGAAGCCCATCCTCGCGAGGCGTGAGATAGCCGGCTACAGCGGCATCGTAGTCGGAGGTGTGGGTAAACACCTTGGCAGCGAACTCTCGCCGTACCGCCGGGGTGAGTCCCCCCTTCCGCAGCAGCTCCAGCACGACAGGGTAGTCGGTCGGGTCAACTACCGGCAGGACGGCTTCGTGGTTCTTCGCTGCGGAGCGCAGCATCGATGGGCCGCCGACGTCGATGTTCTCCAGCGCATCCTGCAACGATGCGCCTTCCCGTGCAACCGTCGCCTGAAAGGGGTACAGGTTCACGGCGACAAGGTCGATGGGAACGATCTCGTGCTTCTGGAGTGCCGCCATATGCTCCGGCAAGTGCCGTCGGGCCAGTAATGCACCATGAATGGCCGGATGCAGCGTCTTGACTCTTCCATCCAGGAGCTCTGGGAAGTCGGTGACCTTCTCCACCTCCAGCACCGGCACGTCGGCTGCACGAAGGGCGGAGGCGGTGCCACCGGTCGAGATGATCTCCCACCCGAGCTCGACCAACGCCTGGGCGAAGGGAACCACTCCGCGCTTGTCGCTGACGGAGATCAGAGCGCGCGGCATCGTCCGGACTCCGCGGCTGCAAGTACCACAGCAGGTAGAAGCAGATGCTCTGCCTCGAGTACGCGCTCCGCCAGCCGTTCGGGCGTGTCATCAGGCAGCACAGGAACCCGCCTCTGAGCCAGGACTTCTCCCCGGTCGTAGACCTCGTCAACCAGATGAATGGTAACTCCTGTTTCCTTGGCTCCACTGGCCAGCACGGCCTGGTGCACTCGCCCTCCGTACATGCCTTTGCCGCCGAATGCCGGAAGTAGCGAGGGGTGGGTGTTGATGATGCGCCCCCGGTAGGCGGCGATCACCGGAGCGGGTACCAGCTTCAGGTAGCCTGCCAGCACGAGGAGGTCGGTGCGCGACTTCTCGAGCAGCGTTAACCACTCGACCGCATCCTTGGAATCAGAAAGCACCTGGGTGGAAATACCACGCGCGCGCGCATGGGCCAACCCAGCTGCTTCTCGCTCGCTTACAACCAGAACGATCTCGGCCGGCGAAGCCGGCCCCAGAGCCCGAAGCAGCGCCTCCAGATTGCTGCCGCGGCCGGAAATGGCCACGGCTATGCGCATCGTCATGGCGGGGGAAGGTAATGGGGGCTATGGGCTATGGGCTATTGGCTATGGGCTTGAAGCGAGCCGTCATCCTGAGCCTGGCGAAGGGCTCGAGAGTTACTCTTTGATTTCCTTCAGAATACAGTCCACGGCCCCAGCCAAATCCCTCACCTGGGGAAACCTACTTGCCCTCTCAGCGCCGGCCTCAGGCTCGCCCGCGCCGCTGAGCACCAGGATTCCGTGGCCGCCCAGTGCCTTCGCGGGAAGCACGTCACGCATACGGTCGCCCACCCACCAGCTCTGGGTAAAATCGATCTTGAACTGCTCGGCCGCCTGGCGATAGAGCAGCACTCCGGGCTTGCGGCAGTCGCACGGCCCGGTCAGCTCAGGCAGGTGGGGACAGAAGTAATGCGCATCCAGTCGCGCGCCCTGCTGGGCCAGGAGCTCGTCCACTCGACGTTCGGCGAGCCGGTAGTCGTTCCGAGACACGAGACCGCGGGCAATCCCCGACTGGTTGGTGACCACGATGGCGAGGAATCCGCGGTCGTTCAGCCGCTTGATCGAGCCGGCCGCCCCAGGCAGGAGGCGGACCTGATCCTTATCTCGGAGGTAGGCTACGTCCTCGATGATGGTCCCGTCACGGTCGAGAAAAACGGCGCGGCGGGAGTGGTCGGCGGTCTGGCTCATGAGGCGAGCGCCTGCTCGATGGCAGCCGCAATCGCCGGGAAGCTGTCCTCCGGGAGTGTCCGTGGGTCCAGCAGCAACCGGTCAGCAGCCACTCTGGCCACGATCGAAGGCTGACCCAGGCGCAGACGGAGTGCCAGCCCGTCTGGTCCGAGCGAGCCGGCGTCGAGGGCGACCAGCGTGGTGGCAAGCACCGCGGTGGGGAAGGAGCCACCTCCCACCGCAGACTCCCCCGGAATAGTGGATGGTCGTACCACCGGTGGGCACATTGACGCCAGGCGTCCGGCGCGCCGGGCCAGCTCGTCTGTATCCAGTGTCAGCATGGCGAGCACCGGAACCAACCCAATCGCGGCTTCCGGGTCCTCATAAAGGCTGAGCGTTGCCTCCAGCGCGGCCAGCGTCAGCTTATCGGCCCGGACCGCCCGCGCGATGGGATTGTCCCGGCAGCGGGCTACCAGCTCTCCTCTTCCGACCAGGCAGCCTGCCTGGGGACCGCCCAGCAGCTTGTCTCCGCTGAAGAGAACAAGGCCGGCGCCTGCGGCCAGGGCCTCGCCTACCCGGGGCTCGCCGGTCAGCCCCCAGGGAGACAGATCGGGAATCAGGCCGCTCCCGATATCGTAGAGGTAGGGAATCCCTGCGTCGGCGGCCAGGTTCGCCAGCTTTTCGGGCTCGGGCGAGGCCACGAACCCACGTTGCTCGAAGTTGGATCGATGCACCGTGAGGATGGCGGCCACGCCGCCGCCGAGCGCCCGCTGATAGTCCTGCAGGTGCGTTCGATTGGTGGTGCCGACCTCGCGCAGGCGCGCACCGCTCTTGGCGATGATGTCCGGGATGCGAAACGAGCCGCCGATCTCGATCAGCTCGCCGCGCGAAATCAGGACCTCCCGACCTTCAGCCAGCGCATTCAATGCCACGAGCAGCGCAGCAGCGGCGTTGTTCACGACCAGGCCGTCTTCCGCGCCGGTGGCGATCCGGAGCAAGGCGCGGCAGTGGTCGCTCCGGCTGCCCCTGATCCCGGAGGAAAGATCGAGCTCCAGGTTACTGTAGCCACTGGCCACCGCCAGCACCGCTCGAATGGCGGCATCGGCCAGGGGCGCCCGGCCCAGATTGGTGTGCAGCACGACGCCGGTGGCGTTGAGCACCGGCCGCAGCTCGGCGCCGGTTCGCCGCACCAGTCGCTCGCGGATGTCGGCATCCCACTGCTCCGGTGGCCCCGCGCGCCGGGTCCGGGCCGCGTCGAGAGACTCCCGCACCGCGGCGAGGACCGCACCGCGGGACGCCAGGTGCAACAGCTCCTGGACCGCAGGCTGATGCATGAGACGGTCTACCGAAGGAAGCTCGCGCCTGGGGTCGCTCACCTCTTTTTCTTCAGCGAATCTGGGAGGGCTCGGCGAGGAGTGGCGGGCCGCGCACTGTCGCCCGGCTGCCGCCGCTTCAAGGTATCGAGTCCTGTCTTGAGGCTGTCCCTGGGATCAACCTTGGGCTTCTCCGGAACCGCCACCACACCCACGGCGTTCCCGGCAACGCCGGTCACGTTCTTCACGCCCCGGATCTCGAGGGCCAGACGCGAACCGGGAGCCCAGGGCTTGGGGACTCGCAGGACCAGGCGGTCGTTCAGAGGCGGACGCGAGGGCTTGGCCTCGTCCGCAGGTTGCTGGCGCGCTGCCGGCACGATTCGGCGGCCGGCGCGGCTCGTGTCTACGGCCGTCGAGTCTTCGGCGGTCGAATCCTCCGCCGCCGTGGGCCTGCCGTGGATACTGTCATCTACCAGCTGGGGCAGGATCGAAGCGACCGCAACCGGCGTCGAGTCCGGCAGCAGGCGGAGGCGGACGTCTCTGGCGCTCAGGCGCTGGCGGGGGTCGAGCTTCTGGGCGAAGGCGACTGTCGCCTTCGTGCTGTCGTCAACGGTGACTGTTTGAATGCGGGGCGCGGTGGTGTCGTGCACGAAGGCCCAGAGCTCACCTACCGCGGTCTTACCTCGTGCAACCCGAGCGGTGCCGAATGCCTCGCGCGAGTCCTGCCGGTGATCGTTATTCTGGTCGAGCACACCGTTAACGATGTAGTCGCCCTGGGGCAGCGGTCCCAGGGAGAACCGGCCGCTGGAATCCGCCACTCCGCGATAGGGCAGGCTGTCCGGCAGCAATGAAGCCACAACGAGGGCGCGCGGGACGGGCCGGCTGGTGGACCAGTCCATCACCTGCCCCTCGAGCGTGGTCTGGGGACGGGCGGGGCCGGTGCTGAAGGTGAGCACGGCACCTTGCTCGCTCTGGTTGGTTCTGAGGTCGCTGACACCCGGGAGGAGCTCGACCCGATAAATCCGATTCGGCCGCCACCCCTCCTGGGGCCGGACCGTAATCCGGTTCCGCCGCCACCTGACCTCAGGCACCCGGCTGCTGGGGGAAAGGATGACCAGCCGCTCGAGTCCGCCGGTCCCCTCACCCCGATTCGGCGTGCCGCCTTCGGAGACCACCTCGTCGAACTGGAATTCCGCTACGCCCCTGAACGGTGTCAGCCGCACGAAAGAGTCCGGTCTGGTCGCGATGAGCCGGGGCGGTTCCGCGTCTGGCGGGCCTCCCGGGGGCGGCTCGATGCGAGCGCAGGCGGAGAGGACGGAGAGGGCGGAAAGGGCGGAGAAGCTGGAGTAGACGGAGAAAGCAGAAGCTGGCCGGCTGGTCCTCTCCGTCCTCTCCGACTTCTCCGTCTTCTCCGTCTTCTCCGTCCTCTTCAAGAGCACCCCAGCAGCTCCCGCTTCTTGACCAGCACGTCGCGCTGCTCCTTCCAGCTGGTAAGCTTCTGGCGCTCCCGGTCCACCACGTCCGACGGGGCGCGGGACACGAACTGCTCGTTCCCCAGCTTCTTCTCCTGAGACTCAACCAGGCGCAGCAGCCGCTCGGTCTCGATGCCCAGCCTGCCGCATTCCTTCCCGATGTCGATGGCCTCGCCCAACGGGACGAATACGCTGGTGCGGTCGGAGAGTACGGCGTGTCCTCCGACCCGCTCGTGGTTCGGGGAGAAGGCTACCGCGGAAAGCTTGGCCAGGCGAGTGATGGTGGCGCGCTCCCGCTCCAAAACAGCCGACGTGTGGCCCTCGCTCGCGCTCACCACGGCCCGCACCACCTGTCCTGGCTGCACGCCATACTCCGCCCGAATCCCGCGAATGGCCCCGATGACCTCCTGCACCAGTCCGAAGTCGCGCAGCGCGGCAGGGTCCTGTGCCCGCCGATCGTGCCGAGGCCAGGGGGCGACCGAGATCGAGGCGGTATCCGGCCGGCCGGGAAAGCGACGCCACAAAGCTTCGGTGATGAACGGCATCACCGGATGCAGAAGGCGCAGGGCCACGTCGAAGGTCTGCGCCACCACGGCCCGGGCGACATCGCCGCCCTGCTGATCGCCATACAGACGCGGCTTTACCTGCTCGATGTACCAATCGGCCAGATCGCTCCAGATGAAGCGATACACAGCGGCAGCGGCCTCGTTGAGCCGGAAACGCTCATAGGCTTCCGTGGCCTCTACCACCGCAGCATCACACCGCGCGATGATCCAGCGGTCCGCCAGGGTGAGCTCCTCACCTCGGACGACCGCGGTGCGCGGCCCGGCCAGCGGGCGGGTAGGGCCCTCGAGGTTCGAAAGAATGAATCGTCCGGCGTTCCACAGCTTGTTGGCAAAGTTGCGGGCGGGAGCGAACGTGGATTCGAGGTCCCGCGGATCGAGGATAACGTCGGTCCCGACCGACATGCCCGAGATCAGCGAATACCGCAGGGCATCGGCCCCGTAGCGCTCCACCACCTCCAGCGGGTCGATTCCATTCCCCAGCGATTTCGACATCTTGCGGTGCTGCGTGTCGCGCACCACCCCGTGAAGATAGATCCGGGTGTACGGCACCTTTCCCATGAAGTGCAGGCCGGACATGATCATCCGCGCCACCCAGAAGAACAGAATGTCGGGCGACGAGACCAGGGTGTGGCCCGGGTAGTACGTTGCCAGATCCCGGGTCCGCTCCGGCCAGCCCAGGCTGGAGAACGGCACTAGCCAGGATGAGAACCAGGTATCGAGCACGTCGTCGTCCTGACGTGCCGGGCCGCCGCAGCCGGGGCATGCGGTCAGATCGGTCCGGCTCACGGTGGTCATTCCGCATCCGTCGGCATCGCAGTACCAGACCGGAATGCGATGGCCCCACCACAGTTGACGGGAGATACACCAGTCGCGGATTCCCTCGAGCCAGCTGGTGTAGTCGTCGCCCCGTCGCTCCGGGACGAAGCGAAGCGTCCCGTCCCGGTAGGCGGCAAGCGCGGGACGGGCCAGGGGCTCCATCCGCACGAACCACTGATCCGAGAGTCGCGGCTCGATTACCGTGGAGCAGCGGTAGCAGTGGCCCACGGCATGGCGGTGCTCCTCTGCCCGCTCTACCAGGCCGGCGCTCTCGAGCTCCGCCAGCACCTGCCGCCGCGCCTCATAGCGGTCCAATCCTTGAAAGCGCTCCGGCGCCGCCAGGCTGATACGCGCCTCCGGCGTCATGACATCGATCGTGGGCAGACGATGCCGCTGCCCGATCTCGAAGTCGAGCGGGTCATGTGCCGGTGTAACCTTCACAGCGCCCGAGCCGAATTCCGGATCCACGGCGGCGTCCGCCACCACAGGGATCTTCCGGCCTGCGACCGGCAGCAGGAGCTCCCGGCCGACCAGCTGACGGTATCGCTCGTCGTCTGGATGCACCGCGACCGCCGTGTCGCCCAACAACGTCTCGGGACGGGTAGTGGCGATGGTGATGTGGCCGCTGCCGTCGGCGAGGGGATACCGCAGATGCCAGATTTTCCCGTTCACCTCTTCCTTGTCCACTTCCTCGTTCGACAGCGCGGTGAGGCACCGGGGACACCAGTTGATGATGTAGTGCCCGCGGTAAACGAGTCCCTTTTCATACAGCTGGACGAAGGTCTCCCGTACGGCCCGTGAGAGTCCTTCATCCAGGGTGAAGTAGGTGCGTGACCAGTCGGCCGAGCTGCCAATGGCCTTCAGCTGCTCGAGGATCACCGCTCCGGTCTCGCGCACATGCGCCCACACCCGCTCGACAAAGGCGTCCCGACCCAGATCGAAGCGAGTGAGCCCCTCACCCGCTAGCAGCCGTTCGACCACGTTCTGGGTTGCGATGCCGGCATGGTCGGTGCCGGGCACCCAGAGGGCCCGCCGCCCCCGCATGCGCTCGAACCGTATCAGCACGTCCTGGACGGTATTGTTGAGTCCGTGACCCATATGGAGCACCGCCGTGACGTTGGGCGGAGGCATCTGGATCACGTACGGCTCCCCGGAGCCGGGGGCATGGGACTCGGGCGCAAAGAGACCCTGCTCGGTCCACCAGCGGTAGAGCTCGGACTCGATCGTAGATGGATTGTACTGCGGGGCGAGCGGTTCGCTCATGCGCTCTGGTCGGTCACGCGCTTGTCGCCGGGAATGACCCGATCGTCTTCGCCGCGAACCAGGATACTGTTGATGACCGTCTCAACCCCAGGTACGGCGCAGGCTACACGGGCGGCCACGGTGCGGGCGGCACGGTCTCCCACCCAGCCTCGGAGCTCGACGCTATTGCGGCTGATCGGCACCACTTCGAGCGTACACCCGGCCAGACGCTTCTCGGACCCGAGGGCGGTCTCGACCGCGCGCGCCGAGGCGGCCGAGGTGTGGTGCAGCCCGACGCTGGATCCGAGCCGCCTGGTCACGCGGCGGACCCTGGTCTGGTTCACCCCGCCGACCCACTCACCCAGGGCCAGACCGGCCAGCAGGCCGGTACCCACCCCGAAGGTGCTCCAGAGCAGAATCTGGGTGGCGCTCAATCGTTTGTCTCGTCGCACGCGCGTCCTCTTACAGAAGGATTTACAGTTCGATTAAGTTAACCTTTTTCCGGTCTGAAAGCGGCAATCTTTCTTTCACCAGGCACCCCATGGATCACGATCGCGTAGAACTGAGCGGCTCGGAGCTGATCCGGTGGCTCGTGGTGGCTGTGCTGATCATCGCCGGGATCGGGCTTTTCTTTTACTTCGCCCCTTCCTCCCGGCCGGTCGTACGGCCGTCGGTCGAGGAGTCCGGTTTATGACGGGGGTCCGGGTCACCCTCCCGGATGGCAGCGAACGAGAAGCGCCGGCCGGCACCACTGCTCGCCAGATCGCCGAGGGTATCGGCCCCGGCCTGGCGCGGGCTGCGCTGGCGGCCCGGGTGAATGGCGAGATCCGGGATCTCGACCGCCCCCTGGATTCGGATGCGTCGCTCGCGATTCTCACCGATCGCGATCCCGAAGCGCTCGAGCTCCTACGCCATTCCTCGGCCCACATTCTCGCCACTGCCGTGCGCGAGCTGTTCCCCAGCGCGGGGATCGGCTTCGGCCCGCCGATCGAGGACGGATTCTACTACGACTTCCAGGTGGATCGCCCCTTCACTCCTGAGGATCTGGAGCGGCTGGAAGCCAGGATGGCGGAGGTGGCCGGCCGGGATTTTCCCTTTGTTCGCGAAGTGGTCGATCGCGCAGAGGCACGCCGGCGCTTTGCCGACGACCCGCTGAAGCTGGAGCGGATCGAGGAGCTCGGCGAGCACGAGACCATTACGGTGTACACCGACGGCCCGTTCGTGGATCTCTGCCGCGGGCCGCACATTCCGCGGACCGGCCGGCTCAAGCACTTCAAGCTGCTGCATGCCGCAGGCGCGTATTGGCGGGGCGACGAAAAGCGCCAGATGCTCCAGCGAATTTACGGCACCGCGTGGTTCAAGAAGGAAGACCTCGACGCCTATATCCACCGGCTGGAGGAGGCGCGCAAGCGTGACCACCGCGTCCTGGGCAAACAGCTTGACCTGTTCTCGATCCAGGAACTGGTGGGTCCCGGGCTTGTGTTCTGGCACCCCAAGGGGGCCATGGTCAAGTGGCTCCTGACCCGCGCCGTGGAGGACGACAACATCCGCAGCGGCTACGACCTGGTGTATACGCCCAACATTACCCGCGAGGAGCTGTTCAAGATCTCGGGCCATCTACCGCTGTATGAGGCCAACCAGTACCCGCCCATGGCGGCCGGCCACGAGGAAGCGGAGGACGTTCGTTATCGGGTCAAGCCAATGAACTGCCCGATGCACGCTCTGATCTACAAGAGCCAACAGCGGAGCTACCGCGATCTTCCGGTCCGGCTCTCCGAGGTGGCAAACGTCTATCGCAATGAGCGCTCCGGGGTGTTGCATGGGCTACTGCGCGTGCGCGGGCTCTCCATGGATGACGCACACATCTTCTGCACCCCGGATCAGGTCGAGGACGAGATCTTCCTCTGCCTCGACCAGGTAGATCGGCTGGTGCGCGAGACCTTCGGGTTCGAGCTCGACTTTGAGGTCTCTACCCGGCCGACTGAGCGTCTGGGCGACGACGCGGTCTGGGATCGGGCCGAGAGCACGCTCAAGCGGGCGCTGGATCGGAAGGGAATCGAGTATCGAGTCGATGAAGGCGGTGGTGCGTTCTACGGCCCGAAGATCGATATCAAATTCCGGGATTCGATCGGCCGGCTGTGGCAGGGACCCACGATTCAGCTCGACTTCAACCTCCCGGACCGGTTCGAGCTCGAATATACCGGCCCCGACAACAAGCCCCACCGGCCGGTAATGATCCACCGAGCCATCTATGGAACGCTGGAGCGGTTTACCGGTAACCTCATCGAGCATTTCGCCGGTGCGTTCCCGGTCTGGCTCGCACCCGAGCAGGTCAGGGTGATTCCGATCTCGGATGCCCAGGCCGAAGCCTCGCGGGGCATTGCTCAGCGGCTAAAGCAGGCGGGCTTCCGGGTGCACGTGGACGACAGCAACGAGACCCTCAACTACCGGATTCGCGAGGGAGAGGTACAAAAGGTTCCGTACATGGCCGTAGTCGGACAGCGAGAAGCGGAGTCGGACAGCCTGGCGCTCAGGGTGCGTGGGGCGGGGAAGAAGCAGGAGGTGATGACGGTCAACGCGTTCCTGGAGCAACTGGGCGACGAGGTCCGCACGCGAAAGATGGTTCCTTAGCTGGATTCCTATGTCTGCGGCGTGCGTCCCGCGGGCGAAGCTCGGCAAACGTGAGCACAGAACCGGAACTTTGCATCTAAACGTCAGAGCGTCGGCATGGTGACAAACGTCGCTTTCCCGCGTAATTTGCCCCCAGTCTGAACCCGAACCGGACCAGTCCACTGTGAGCGATAGCACCACCCCAGTCATCGTTTCTGCCGTTCGCACTCCGATCGGCCGCTATCTCGGCGGTCTCTCGTCCTTTACGGCCCCCCAGCTCGGGGCCATGGTCATCCGCGAGGCGGTCTCGCGCGCTGGGGTGGATCCCGGCGCCGTCGAAGAAGTCATCATGGGACAGGTGGTTCAGGGCGGCTCGGGGCAGGCTCCCGCGCGCCAGGCGCTCATCCATGCCGGGCTTCCCGCCTCGATTCCCGCGCTCACCATCAATAAAGTCTGCGGCTCCGGACTCAAGGCCGTGATGCTCGCGTCGCAGGCCATCAAGGCGGGCGACGCCGAGTGCATCGTCGCCGGCGGCCAGGAGTCGATGTCGAGCGCGCCGCACTACGTCTACGGTATGCGGGGCGGGATCAAGGCCGGCAATCAGACCATGGTGGACGGCATGATCCACGACGGCTTGTGGGACTCGTTCGGCTGCTGTCACATGGGGGAGTACGCGGAGTACACGGCCGACAAGGCCGGGGTCAGCCGGGCCGACCAGGATGCTTTCGCATACGACAGCCATCGCAAGGCCGTTGCCGCTACCGACGCCGGGAAGTTCAAGGCGGAGATCCTGGTGGTGCAGGCGCCCGGAAAGGGCGGAGCCACGACCGTGTCCGCCGACGAGTCGCCGCGGCGGGATACCGCTCCGGAGACTCTGTCCAAGCTCAAGCCTGCCTTCCGGAAGGACGGGGGCACGGTCACCGCCGGCAACGCGCCCGGGCTGAATGACGGTGCCAGCGCCCTGGTTGTCACCTCACTCGCCTTTGCCAAAGCCCAAGGGCTCAGGCCGCTGGCCAAGGTGACGGCGTATGCCACCGGTGGCGGGGAGCCGCGCGAGATCTTCTTCGCGCCGGTCCTTGCCGTCCGGGCCCTGATGGAGAAGGCCGGCACCAGGATCGGCGACTATGATCTGATCGAGGCCAATGAGGCATTCGCGGTCCAGGCTCTGGCCGATGGCCGGGAGCTCGGCTGGGATTGGGATCGCGTCAACGTGCACGGCGGCGCCGTGGCGCTGGGCCATCCAATCGGCGCAAGTGGCGCCCGGGTACTCACGACGTTGCTGTATGCCCTTCGGGACCGGGGTGCTAGTACCGGTCTCGCCACCCTCTGCCTCGGCGGGGGTAATGCGGTTGCCCTCAGTGTGGAGCTGCTGTGATGAATCCAGAAACTGGCCCGGTTGGCCGCGCGGGCCCGGAGGCAGTAGCGGCAAGGCGTGCCTCGCCCACGCAGACCCGGCTCCTTCGCCGCGCGATCAGTGTGGGCCTTGGCGCGGCTGTCGTCGCCGCCGCGGCGCAGGTGGTCGTGCCGGTGCCCTTCAGTCCGGTGCCGATGACGCTGCAGCCGCTCGCCGTGCTCGCCGTCGGCGGACTCCTTGGCGGTATCGGCGGCCTCAGCGCACTGGTGCTGTACTTGCTGCTCGGCCTTCTTGGGCTTCCGGTCTTCGCCGGCGGCGGGTCAGGCGCCTGGCATCTGTTGGGACCGACCGGCGGGTACCTGCTGGCCTTCCCCATAGCGGCGGCCGTCACTGGAGCACTGGTCCGAGCGGCGATCAAGGCCTCGCCCGGAAGCGTCAATGGCAGGGTGATACTTCTCGTGCTGCTCTCCTGCGCGCTCGGCATGTCCATCATTCATGTCGGTGGAGTGGCTCAACTGGCGCTCCTCGGCGGTGACCCGGCGTTGGCATTCCGGGTCGGCTTCACTCCCTTCCTCACCGGCGACCTGCTCAAAGTCGGTCTGGCCGCTGCTCTGATCCTCGCGGCCGGGCCGAAGATCCGCTCCTTCCTTTGACCTCGGTCGAGAGCGGTTCCACCAGAATGTCCCCCTGGAAGGCGATCGGATGGACGGTCGCCTTCATGCTACTCGGCATGGGCGCCAGCGGCACGATCATGGCTCTCTGGGCACTGGCAAGGTACGGCAGCGTTGCCGATGGCTTGACCCGGATTCTGGTGCCCGGCCCGGAGCAGATCCTCGTGGCCGGAACCAGCCAGCTGCTCGGATTTGCCTTCGCCACCTGGGCCATTGGATTCCGGGCCCTTCGGCTTCGGAGCCGGGACCTCCGCTGGGCACCCGCTCGCATCGGCCTTCGGGGCTGGGTGATCGGCCTGCTTCTCGGCGCCGGCGCTGCGGGATTGGCCCTGCTGGGGGCCGTCCTCATCGCCCAATCGCACTGGACTCCTGATGACGGAGGCTTGAACGACTACGTCGTCCAAGTGGTAAAGACCTTCATGGTACTGGCCCCCGCTGCTCTCAGCGAGGAGATCATGTTCCGGGGGCTGCCGCTGGTCCTGGTAGCCTTGGCATTGGGCCGCGGAACGGCGCTGGTT
>JALYPB010000087.1 GCA_030856585.1 Gemmatimonadota bacterium
CATCAGCACCAACCCTCCGGCCCAGCTCCAGTTGAGCCGTCCGAAGCGCGTTGTGCTGGCGCAGGCTGTCGACCTGGGCGCGAACCAGCTCCAGTACCAGCTGAAGGGAGTCGGTCTGAACTGCAGCCCCGGAGGCCACCCGGGCTCGCGCCACACCCAGACCTTCCCGCGCACGCTGGGCACGTTCCCCGTTGACGCGGGTCAACTCCTGGTTGACCAGCACGTCGTAATAGCTCGACTCCGTCTCCAGCGCCGCGCTGAACCGCTGTTCCAGCTCGCCGGCTTCAGCACTGGCGAGATCTGCCTTGGTCCGGGAAAGCTCGGCGAATTTGCGCAGGCTGAAGATCTCGTAGTTGGCGCTGGCCCGTGCAACGACCAGGGTTTGCGTCGGATTCGCCGGATCTGCCGGATTGAAGAAGCTCTGCGAGTATTTAGTCTGGTCGAGCGACAGATCCACCGTCGGTATGAAAAACGCGAGCATGGCAGCGCGCCGTCCCCACTCGGCATTGTCGATCTGTCCCAGCGCTCGGACGTAATCCGGATCGAATCTCGACGAACGCCGCACCGCCTCCGCCAGAGTGATCCGGGGAATGGGGTCTGAATTCGGGATCGAGTCTACCCTGGCCGGCGCAGCCTGAAGCGCGAGCAGCAACAAGAACATCAGTCGGCCTCCGCCGGCGCCAGGGTCTGGGTGGCGGTCGCACGAGCTTTCCTACGCTGGAAAAGGCCGTCGAAGATCACATAGACCGACGGGACGACATACAGCGTGAGCAGGGTCGAGAACATCAGACCGCCTACGATGGCGTACCCCAGCGGACGGCGGCTCAGGGAACCGGCTCCCAGCCCGAGCGCGATTGGAAGCGCTCCGGCGACGGTGGCCACCGACGTCATGAGGATGGGGCGGAACCGAATCCGGCCGGCCTCCTGGGCCGCGGCGAGGGTATCCATGCCCCGTTCCTTCAACTGGTTCATGTACTCGACCAGCAGGATGGAGTTCTTGGTGACCAGTCCGATCAAAAGAATCATTCCGATCTGGCTGTACACGTTGAGGGTTGATCCCGCCAACTTGAGCGTCAAGAGCGCGCCGGTCACCGCCAGCGGCACCGCCAGGAGCACGGTAAAGGGGTGCACCAGCGACTCGAACTGGCTGGCGAGAACCATGAAGACCACCACCAGCGCCAGCAGGAAAGCGAAGTACAGCGCCGAGCCGCTTTCCTCCAGCTCACGCGATTCGCCGGCGAGTGCAGTGCTGCTGCCCTTCGGCAGCACCTCCGTGGCGATGCTGGTCAGCGAGTCCAGTGCCTCTCCGAGCGTAAAGCCGGGGGCCAGGCTGGCCGTAATGGTTGCTGACCGGACCCGCTGGAAATGGTTTAGCTCCCGGGGCCCGACTCCTTCCTGTACAGTGGCGAGCGCTTCCAGCTTCACCAGCCCGTTGTCTCGGCCCCGGACGTACAACCCCGTCATGTCACTCGGCGTCGCCCGGGCCCTGGGGTCGAGCTGCACGATGACGTCGTACTGCTTGTTGGCCCGGGTAAATGTTCCGGTTTGGCTGCCACCCAGCAGTACCTGGAGGGTAGTTGCCACGTCGGACACGGACACACCCAGATCCTCGGCCCGATCCCGGTCGAAGCTCACGGTGAGCTGGGGCTTGTTCACGCGGAGGTCGCTGTCCACGTTGACCAGGCCGGGTACCTGCCGCGCGCGCGCGAGCAGGGTGTCGTTCCCCTTGGCCAGCAGATCGAAGTCCGAGTGCTGAATGACGAAGTTCACCGGGCTTCCCCATCCAAAGGCCGGGGGGTTGCTGGCAAACGCGAAAATGCCCGGGATCCCGAAGTACTGCGCCTGAACCTCACTCACGACGTCCATCACCGATCGGTTTCGATTGGACCAGTCTTCCAGGTTGGTGAAGATGATCCCTCGGCTGACCCCGTCACCGATGTTCACCACGCTGAAGAAGCTGCTGATATCCTTGGTCTTGGAGAGGATTGCCTCGGCCCGGCGCTGGTAGCTGTCGGTGTAGGCCAGCGAGGAGCCCTCCGGCGCAATGATGAACGTCAGGAACCAGCCCCGGTCCTCCGCGGGGACGAACTCCCGCTTGAGGGACCGAAAGACGAAGAACGCACTGGCGGTTATCAGCGCCGTGATTGCCACTACGACGAGCCGGTGCTTCAGAGTGAACGCCAGGCTGCGCGCGTATCCCGAGGCCAGGCTATTGAATCCGTTCTCCAGAACCCGGTAGAGCGGGCCATGTCGCTGGGGCACCCGAAGGATCTTGGCGCACAGCATCGGCGTCAGGGTGAGCGCCACGAATCCCGAAATGATCACCGAGCCCGCCACCGCAACACCGAACTCGTTGAACAGGCGGCCGGTCGAGCCCTTGAGGAAGGCGAGTGGGGTAAACACGGCCACCAGGGCAATCGTGGTCGAGAGCACGGCGAAGGCGATCTCCCGGGTGCCGTTGATGGCGGCTTCCTCGGGAGACTCGTGCAGCTCCTCCTGGTGCCGGTAGGCATTCTCTAAGACGATGATCGCATCGTCCACCACGATGCCGATGGCCAGGGTCAGCGCCAGCAGCGTGAAGTTGTTGATCGAGAAGCCCATGAAGTACATGATGGCGAACGCCGCCACGATGGACGTCGGGATTGCCAGGCCGGGGATGATTGTCGCCCGGAGGTTACGCAGGAAGAGAAAGATGATGACCACTACGAGCAGCGCGGCGATCAGGAGCGTCTCTTCCGCTTCCTTGATGGAGCGCTTGACGAAGATCGACTGATCGAACCCGATATTGAGGGTCACCCCTGGCGGCAGCGAGGCCTGGATCCTGGGCAGCTCGGCGCTGATCGCGTCCGACACCGAGATGATGTTGGACTTGGACTGGCGGACCACACCAATCGCAATGGACTGTGTGCCCTTGAAGCGCAGTGCACTCCGCTCGTCTTCCGGTCCCAGCTCTACCCGGCCCAGGTCCTTCAGCTTCACCAATATGCCGCCGGTGTTGCTCACCGCCAGGTTGCCGAACTCCTCCGGGGTCTTGAGCTCACCCAGAGAGCGGACCGTGAATTCCCGACGCTGGGATTCTATGCGGCCGGCCGGCACCTCTACGTTGCGGCTCCGGATGGCCTGTTGGA
>JALYPB010000115.1 GCA_030856585.1 Gemmatimonadota bacterium
GGCTCGGTTCGGCACATGATGTACGACAAGCGCAGCGGGCAGATCTGGTTCGGGACCGACAACAATACGATCGGCCGTGCGGTGGTCACCGGAGCGAAAACGCCGCCGTCATCCTGAAGTGACCGTCATTTCGAGCGCAGCGAGAAATCGGCCCGGTGTACGTCGGAACATCCGAGCCAAACGTAGGCCGTCCGATCCCTCGCTCCGCTCGGGATGACTCGCTTGTCCTACTCGCCAGCCACTAGCTCCGGCGCGTTGAGTCTTCTCGAGCCCAACTGCACCGTCTGCGCCTCCGGTAATTCCTCCCCCGAAATCCCGAGATCCCGAAACCTCCGGGCCGACACCAGCACCCGTCCCTCCAGCGAGCCGATCGCGTCGTTGTAGCTGTCCACCGTTCGCACCAGCGCCTTCCGCATGTCCTCGAAGTGCCCCGCCATGTTGCCCAGCCGCTCGTAGAGCTCGCGGCCCAGCTTGCTGATGTCCTGGGCGTTCCGGGCGATGCTCTCCTGCCGCCAGCCGTACGCGATGGCGCGGAGCAGGGCGATCAGCGTGGTTGGACTCGCGGGGATGACCTGCTCTCCCACCCCGAATTCAATGAGGGAGTGATCCTGCTGGCACGCGGCGCTGAAGAAGGTCTCGCCGGGAAGGAACATCACCACGAAATCGGGTGCGGGCTGGAACTGATTCCAGTACGCCTTGCCGCCGAGCTTCACCATGTGATCCCGGACCTGGCGCGCATGCTTCTTCAGCAGGAGCTCGCGCGCGCTCTCCTCGCAATTGCCGTCGGATGCGTCGAGGTAGGCGGCCATGGGCGCCTTGGCGTCTACCACGATGGTCTTGTCCCCCGGCAGGCGGATAACCAGATCGGGCTGTAGCCGCCCGTCCTCGGTTTCGACCCTGGCTTGCTCCACGAAGTCGCAGTAGTCGAGCATGCCGGCCATCTCGACCACGCGGCGGAGTTGGATCTCGCCCCAACGACCCCGCACCTGCGGCGCCCGCAGCGCCTTGACCAGGTTTCCGGTCTCGGTCTGAAGGGCCTGTTGGGTCCGAGCCATCGATTTCACCTGCTCGACCAGTCCCGCGTAACTCGCGATCCGGTCTTTTTCCACCTCGTGGAGTTTGCCGTCCACCCGGAGCAACGCGTCATGGATGGGACGCACCAGATCGCCCACCGCCTTCTGCCGTTTCTCCAGGTCCGATGATGCGGATAACTGGAACTCGCCCAGCTTGGTCTGGGCCAGGGTCAGAAACGACTGATTGTTCTGCCGCAGCGCCTCGGCCGAGAGGGAGGCAAAGGTGTCGCGGGCAGCGCGGGTAAGGGAGACGAGCCAAACGATCAGGCCGCCAACGGCGGCTCCAATAGCGATCCCGAGCAGGAGCATGGAGACGTTCATGGATTTTCCGGGAGACGGGAGGGGGTTCGGGAAAGATACCGGTCACGTCCATCGCAACACAGTGTCCGCTATCGCGAATCATGAAATCCCGCAGTACCTTAGCGGGCGTCCTTCCTTACCATCCAGTCACCTGGAGGCACCATGGTCAGCCTCGGTTCGCTCTGGCTCCCCATCCTGGTCTCGGCCGTACTGGTCTTCGCCGTCAGCGCCATCATCCACATGGTGCTCAAGTATCACAACTCGGACTACAAGGCGCTCCCCAACGAGGATGCGGTGCGGGCTGCCATCCGGGCGGGAAATCCAGCGCCGGCGCAGTACGTGATGCCCTACTGTAGCGACATGAAAGACATGGAAAAGCCGGAGATGAAGCAGAAGTACGCCGAGGGGCCGGTTGCGGTCATGAACCTGATGCGCCCCGGCAAACCCAACATGGGCACGTACCTGACCCAGTGGTTCGCGTTCATACTCTGCGTCTCGCTTTTCATCGGCTACGTCGCAGCGCACACGATTCCGGCGGGAACAGCCTATCTCGAGGTTTTCCGTGTGGTGGGGGCGGTGGGATTTCTGGTCTATGGAATAGGGCAGATGCCGGAGTCGATCTGGATGGGAAAGCCCTGGAGGATAACCTGGAAAAACGTACTGGACGGGTTGGTGTACGGGCTGGTGACGGCGGGGACGTTCGGGTGGCTATGGCCGAGATGAGGTGATAAGGCGGACAAAGCATCG
>JALYPB010000146.1 GCA_030856585.1 Gemmatimonadota bacterium
GCCATATGGTGTATGTGGACGACGTGGTCTCCGCGTTTTTCAAGGCATGCGACCGGCCGGAGGCGGTGGGCGAAGGTCTCATCGTGGCCGGTCCGGACTCATGCACGCTGCGCGAGCTTATCGACGAGGTCACCGCGGCCACCGGCAGCGCCCGCTATGGGATCCGGCTGCCGCTGGCTCCGATGCTGGCGCTCGCCGCGGTAGTCGAGGACGTTAGCGCCGCTCTTGCGATCGATCCACCGATCTACCGGCGGCGGATGGATTTCTTCCATAGCGACTCGGAGTTCGACACATCCAGGGCCCGGCGGGTGCTGGCCTGGGAGCCCAAGGTAGATTTACGGGAAGGAATCCGGCGGACGCTCGAGGACTATCGGAGTAGGGGAGACCTGAATTGACCGAACCCTGGCAGTTACAGCTCTACCGTCGCTCGCTCAAGAAGAAGCTCACGGTCAACGCCCTGATGCGGCACCTGCCTCCATCGGCGGGACGCCTGTGTCTTGAGGTGGGCTGCGGGACCGGCCTGACGTCACACTTCCTCCGCGGGCGTGGCGGCACCTGGGTGAGCACCGACTTCGAGCGCGACCACGTTCGTTCGGCCAAGCAGATGGTGGGCGACCGGGTGCTCCAGACCAGTGATGCCGAGCTGCCGTTTCGCAGCGGGTCGTTTGATGTAGTGGCCGCCATAAATTTCCTGGAGCACATCGAGGACGACGATACCTTCTTCCGTGAGATGGTGCGGGTGCTGAAGCCTGGTGGCGACTTCCTCTTCATGGCGCCCAAGGGCGAGACCGGGCGGCCGGGTTTCGCCCTCAAGCGGCTGCTCGGCTTTACCGCGGACACCGAGGGATTCGGGCACGCGCGGGACGGCTATCCTCCCGCTGCTACGCGAGCCCTCATGGAGCGGCACGGGCTTACCGTGGCGGGCATCGACGACTACTGCCGGTTCTTCACCGAGTCTATCGAGGACGTGCTCAACTACGCCTACCACAAGAAGTCCATGAAAGGGAAGGACACCCAGCAGCAGGACTTTCATGGAGACACGGCGCCGATGTCGGCCGAGGCGCTGAACAAGGTCGGCACGGCCTACAAGCTGTATTCCGCGGTCTACCCCGTCCTTCGGGCTTGGACCATGCTCGATAACCTGATCCCGTTCTCGGCCGGCTACATGATGGTGGCCTGGGGCAGGAAGAAGGCAGCCTGACATGTGCGGCATTGCGGGTAAGGCCGGCTCGGCGCGGGTAACCGAAGCGGAGATCGTCCGGATGTGCGACGCCATCGCGCACCGGGGACCGGACGACTGGGGCACGTTTGTGGAAGGCGGGCTCGGGATCGGCATGCGCCGCCTGAGCATCATCGACCTGGCGGGCGGTCACCAGCCGCTGGCAAACGAGGACGGCACCGTGGTCGTGGTGTTCAACGGTGAGCTCTACAATTACGAGACTCTGTATGCCGAGCTGGTGGCCAAGGGACACCGCTTCAGCACCCGCAGTGATACCGAGGTCCTGGTACATCTGTACGAGGACGAGGGCGAGAAGATGGTCGCGCGGCTGCGCGGCATGTTCGCCTTCGCCATCTGGGACCGCACCCGGCAGCGCATGCTCCTGGCGCGCGACCACTTCGGCCAGAAGCCGTTGTTCTACACCGAAGCGGCTGGGAAGATCGCATTCGCGTCGGAGATCAAGGCGCTCCTCGCCGACGACCCGTCACTGGCCGAGCTCTCGCCTCGAGCACTCGATCAGTACCTCACCATGCGGTTCGTCCATCCGCCGGAGACCTTCTTCACCCGCATCCGTCAGCTTCCCGCCGGGCACTACATGGTCTGGGAGAACGGCCGGGGCCGCATCGAGCGCTACTGGGATCTGAGCTACGGGCCGAAGTGGACCTACTCCGAAGCGGAGACGCTGGAGCGGATCGACGAGCTGCTGGCCGAGACGGTCAAACTGCACCTCTTGAGCGACGTGCCGGTGGGCGCGTTCCTGAGCGGGGGACTGGACTCCACCCTGATCGCCTCCTATGCCGCGCGAACCCTCGGCTCCGAGCTCCGGACCTTTTCGATGGGCATTCCGTATCGCGACCTCAATGAGTTGCCGTATGCCGCGGCCGTTGCCGCCCGCTACGGAACTCGTCACTTCGCCGAGGAGGTCACTCCCAGCGTGGTGAACGATCTGCCGCGGCTGGTGTCGGCGCTGGATGAGCCGGCGGATCCTCTCTCCATCTGTTTGCTGCACCTGGCCCGCATGACCGCACGCCATGTGAAGGTCGTGCTCGGTGGCGACGGTGGCGACGAGCTGTTCGGCGGCTACGACCGCTACGCGGCCGATCGCTGGCTCGATGGTTATCGAGCGATACCGGAGGCCATCCGGAACGTGGTGGCCAGCCAGGTGCTTCGCCGGTTGCCGGACCAGTTCACCTTCAAGAGCTTTACTCACAAGCTGCGCTGGGTCGATCTCATGGCTCGGAAGACCGGCGGCGAGCGGTATTCCGAGAGTCTCCAGTTCTTCTGGTTCAATGAAGCGCACCGGAGCGAGCTCTACGCCCCGGGCTTCCGGGATCAGTTGCTCGGCACCCGGCCTGATGCGTGCCTCCTTGATCTCTACGCCGCTCCGAATGCCGAGGCCCCGATGGACCGGATGATGTACGTGGATTCGATGTCGCGGCTGCCGGGCCAGTCACTGACTATTCTCGACCGGGCCACCATGGCCTACAGCCTCGAGTCACGCTCGCCGTTCCTGGATCCGCGCTTCGCCGAGTTCATGGCCAGGGTGCCGACCTCGATGAAGATCAAGGGTCGCAGACTCCGCTACCTCGAGCGCCGCCTGGGCGAGCGGTACCTGCCGCCGGAAGTGCTCGCCCGGAAGAAGCAGGGGTTCGCCTCGCCGCTGATGTATATCCTCGAGGGAGAGGTCCGGTCGCTTGCGCCCCGGCTGCTCCATAAGAGCGAGCTGGTGCGCGATGGCTATCTCCGGGGTGAGCGGGTGAAACAGATCGTCGACGAGCATCTCGCGCGGCGGTACGACCACGGTAACCGGATCTGGCTGCTGCTGAGCGCGGAAGTCTGGTACCGGCGCTACATCAGCCGCCGGTCTGAGGCCGATCTGGAAATCGAGCTGGCCGATCGGCTGGCCGAGCCCGGGTCGCCGGCGCTGGCACGGATCGCCTCGTGAGCTCGCGCCTTCAGTCGCCCTCCGCATCGCTTTCGAGTCCTGAAGCCCACCGAAGCGACGGCGCCGCACTCCTGATCTCCTCGTACGACTGGGAGCGGGACCGTGAGACCATTACTCTCGGCGACGCGATCGCCCGCTTCCGGGACGTGAACGGATACGTGGGTCTGCCGATCCCGGCCCGGCCCCATTTCCTCAAGCTCTTTCGCAAGCTGATCAACGGCTCCCGGGCGCCGGAAAAGATCTACCTGGTGCATGATGCCTCACACGTGCTCACCGGCACCACGTTCACGCACGACGAGCCACCCCTGGTGCTGCTAGCCGGCGAGGCGGCGGAGCAGGGGCTCTACTTCGGCTCCAGAGGGGTACCAAAGGCGGTGGGCTGGATCCTCTTCTACGGCGGGGCGTTTGTGGAATGCGCCCGCCGTATAGCCTCGTTCCGGCAGGTGGGGCGTGGCATTTCGTTGGGCGTCTTCAACCGGGCCTACGACTACGCCCGGCGGACGCGGCTGACCAACCTGTTTGAAATCCCGGTCGAGGAGCTGTGGGCGGTGCCGGTGGCCGAGGCGAGACGGCGGCTGGGCATGCCGGAGGGCGGGGTAGCCGCCGAGCTGTATCGGGAGATACCGGTTCCGGCCCCATTGGCCGAGCCACTTCGCCGTGAGTGGAGGAGCTTCGGTCAGGTTCGGTGAACGGGGTCAGACCTCAGAGCACGTCCCAATCTGCCAAGGTGATCAACCACCGGGATGGATCGGTCAGGTCCGCACCCCGGGTACCGGCAGAGTTCCTCGTCAGAAGATTGAAAGGCCTCGGATTGAAGCGCTCGGGCACCCGCACGAATCCCAGTCGGGCGAGGCGTCCAAAGAATGGATGCAGGCCCATCGTTACGCCCAGCAGGGCACCCTGGCGTTGCTCCGCCGCCAGTCTCGCAGCCAGGAGCCGCTGAAGGCCACGTTCCTGACCCGAAGTGCAGCCGAACTCCAGGAAGACCACGCTGGGGTAGTCGAAGAGCTTCATGACCCTGGTGACCACAAACGCGGTGACCTCTCCCGAAGTCCGTAGAACCCAGCAGCGGTAGTCTCCGTTGGGCTTCTCCAGGAAGCGCCAGGTCAGGAATCGTACGGAACGCACCAGATGGATACTCCGCTGCCTGCTGAGGTCCTGACAACACGCCGCGATCTCGTCGGAGATGCTGGCCGTGGATTCGACGCTTTCCGAAGGAAGCAGGCGAGCCTGCCGATCACGCCAGTGGCGGTGGATCGGAAGCAGCGCTCGCCCCAATGCCCGGCCGGCAGAAGGGGCACCGATTCGATAGCCGATGACTGCGGCAGGCTCGAGCGGGGTAACGTAGATGGGAACCAGGGCCACTCGAGAGTAGTCGTGGTTACGCTCGAAGCTCGGGCGGCTGCGTTCGTTGGGAAAGGTGTAGATGAAATCCACCTCCATTTTTCCAATCCGCTGGAGCGCATAGCCCCCCATCTCACGAAACACACCCCGGCCCCGATACGCTGCAAGAGTCCCCACATCCTGCACCATCGCACCGCTGACCGCACGGCCTTCCCGGCTCATGGCGAGCGTCAGAGCGTGATAATATCCAATCACCCGCCCCTCTGATTCGGCAATAACGATCAGCGAAGGGCGCTCGGTACTGAGATACTGCCATTCCCACAAGTGATGATCGAAGACCCCGCTCTTCTGGCTATCCGTTTCCTGGAATACCCTCGCCATGCATTCGCGTACAGCCGGATAGTCGGCCCGCTCTGCCTCCCGGACGCGATAGGTCACGCCTGCCACTGTTCGAGACCGGCGAGAGACTCCTTCGAAGTCTCCAGTCGCAAGGTGTCGCGGATGCTGCCAAAGGCGAAGTCGCCCAGCAACCGATCGAACCGATCCTGGGTGCGCTTCAGGTTGGTATAGTGGCGAAAGGTCTTGATCTTGCCGAGCCGTACCCGCGGCTGGCCCGGGTCGAATTCCCATGGATGAATGTAAAAAACCACCGGCCGTCCCTCGGCATTACAGCGGCGGATGAGCCGGCGGTTCATCTCATACGGGAAGATTCTGAAGTACCCGCCGCCG
>JALYPB010000207.1 GCA_030856585.1 Gemmatimonadota bacterium
CTTCAGTTCGGCTATTCGATCAGCGATGCCCGTCACGTGAGCCGGCGAACGTCGCAGATCTTTCTGATGCTGACCTTTGAGCTGTCGCTCTATGCGGGGGACTACAGGTGACGCGGACGGCGGAGAGGACGGAGAAGGCGGAGAGGAGAACCCCGAAAGGGACCCGATTAGGTTACGGCGTGCGTCTACCCGAATACCTCTCCGTCGTCTCCGTCCTCTCCGCCCTCTCCGTCTCCTGCAAGGAGAATTCCCGCCCGCCGCAGGAGTTCGACGGTCCGGGCGCGCTGGGATACATCCAGACCCAGGTCGCGTTTGGTCCGCGAATTCCGGGAACTGAGGCCCACCGGCGGATGGGAGACTGGCTCGACAGCCTGCTACGTCAGCGAGCTGACACGGTAATCGTCCAGAGCTGGAATCATCTCACGGCGCGGGGAGATACCCTTCCGCTCCGGAACTTCATCGCTCGCTTCAATCCCACGGCTGAGAAGCGACTCCTTCTCCTGGCTCACTGGGACAGCCGGCCCACGGCTGACAGCCCCCGGTCGCGCGACTCCACTCAGCCGGTGCAGGGGGCGAACGACGGCGGCTCTGGTGTCGCTGTGTTGCTCGGCGTGGCGGACGTGCTGAAGCGCACGCCCTCTGGAGTAGGCGTGGACCTTCTGTTTGTCGATGGCGAGGACTACGGGGACTTCACCAAGGACTCGGCAGACGTGCTGATGGGATCGCGCTACTACGGAGCCCACCAACTGCCAGGGCCCAGGCCGCTCTATGCCGTTCTGTTCGATCTCGTGGCAGACAAGGATCTCCAGATCTACCAGGAAGGCAACTCGCTGGTTGGCGCCCCCGAAGTGGTCGAACTGGTCTGGGATGCGGCGAAGGATCTGGGGTACGGCGGCTACTTCATCGCTTCACCCCGCCACACCCTCATCGACGATCACATTCAGCTGCAAAAGGCGGGCATACGAGCCATCGACGTAGTGGACTTCGACTACCCCGCATGGCACACCCCCGACGACACCATCGACAAGGTGAGCTCAGCCAGCCTGCAGATCGTTGGTGACGTCGCCATGGCCCTGGTCAGGCGGGAGCAGTAGCGGCTAGGACGCCGCCCGTCCCCTCGCGTCGGCTCGGGGCATGCTTTTCCGTCCTTGCCGCATGAATCCGCTTACCGCCGTACCGCCCTATCGGCTTACCGTCTTGCATGCTTCCCCCTGAACGTCGAGCGCTGATTCTCCTGCTGACCCTGGCCGTAGGCGGGCAGGGAGTCCGGGTTCTCGCCAACCGGGCAGGGGATCCTCCGGGTCAAATTCGGCTTCTCCCTACCCTTGCCGACGGGTCCCCAGCGGCTCAGCGCGATAGCGCCATGCACCAGGCACGGCCACTGACACCTGGCGAGCTGATCGACGCCGATGTGGCGGGGCCTGCTGAGCTGGCGCGGCTGCCGAGAGTCGGGCTGGCGCTGGCAAAGATCATGGTCGCGGACCGGCAGGCCAAAGGGCCGTTCGGCAATCTGGAGGGCCTCGATCGGGTGCCCGGGATCGGGCCTGGACTGCTCCGCATACTGGGCCCACACCTCACCTTCAGCAGGGGGAGCGCGGGGAAAGCGGTTCCCGCAGCAGGGGGTGCAGGTCTTGGCACCGCGTTTGCTCTTCCACCCCCCAGGGACGTGGCTGTCGCTGAGCCGGGGCGGCCGGACAGCGTCCTCAACGTCAATCGTGCCAGCGCCGTCGAGCTCGAGAGACTGCCCGGCATAGGGCCTTCGCTGGCCCGGCGGATCGTGGCGGATCGCGAGGTCAGCGGACCGTTTGCGACGCTGGATGCGCTGGACCGTATTCCAGGGATCGGGCCGGGGCTGGTGGCTCGTCTCGGGAGGTTGGCAACCGCGCCGTAGGGTTATCCCTCACGTCATGGGCCCTCTCTTCCGATGATATCCCTGAACCCTTTCCTTGGGATACCTCAGACCTAATGGCAACCGCACCTGCCGGAGGCGATCGGCTTGGCGAAATCCTGCTCCGTGAAGGCCTGGTTACCCGGGAGCAGCTCGGGCAGGCACTCACCGAGCAGAAGAACACCAAGCACCGGCTGGGTTACGTCCTGGTCAAACTCGGGCTGGTACAGGAGCTGGAGATCACCAAGGTCCTGGCCCGGCAATATCGCATGCCGGCCGTGGATCTCACCCGCTTCGAGGTCGATCCGAAGATCATCAAGCTGGTTCCCGCGGAGATGGCCACCAAGAGCGTGGTGCTCCCCCTCAAGCGCGAGGGCCGCACGCTGACCATCGCCATGGCCGATCCGACCGATCACGGCCTGCTGGAAGACCTCAAGTTCATCACCCGGTTCGATCTGTTCCCGGTCATTGCCGGCGAGTACACCCTTCGCAATCTGATCGAGAAGCATTACGAGTCCTCCGACCAGCAGCTCCAGAGCCTGCTCAAGGACATGGAGGAGTCTGGCGAGGACGTCGAGGTCGTCGAGGAGCAGGAGGACGAGGCGGCTACCCAGGCGCAGATCGACGACGCCCCGGTGGTCAAGCTGATCAATGGCCTGCTCACCGACGCCGTCAAACGGGGTGCCAGCGACATCCACATCGAGCCGTTCGAGCACGAGATCCGGGTCCGGTACCGGATCGACGGCGCCCTGCTCGAGATCATGAAGCCGCCGCTCAAGATGAAGGCGGCGCTCACCTCGCGCGTGAAGATCCTCTCGCAGCTCAATATCGCCGAGCGGCGGGTGCCGCAGGACGGCCGCCTCAAGCTGAAGATGGGAAGCCGGGTCATCGACTTCCGCGTCTCCACGCTCCCGGTGCTGTTTGGCGAGAAGATCGTGCTCCGAATCCTCGATAAGGGCAATCTGACGCTGGACCTGACCAAATTCGGCTTCGAGGAGAAGGCGGAGCGGGACCTGATGAAGGCGATTCTCAACCCCTACGGCATGGTACTCGTCACCGGTCCGACCGGGTCGGGAAAGACTACCACGCTGTATTCCGCGCTGTCACGGATCAACACGACCGAAGTCAACATCATGACCGCCGAAGACCCGGTCGAGTACAACCTGATGGGCATCAACCAGGTGTTGGTGCGGACCGAAGTCGGCCTCACCTTTGCCGCCGCACTGAAGGCGTTCCTCCGGCAGGACCCCAACATCATCATGATCGGTGAGATCCGAGATCTGGAGACCGGAGGCATCGCGATCAAGGCCGCGCTTACGGGCCACTTGGTGCTCTCCACCCTGCACACCAACGACGCGCCCAGCACTATCACGCGTATGATCGACATGGGTATCGAAGCGTTCAACGTGGCCAGTGCCGTAAACCTCGTGGTCGCACAGCGTTTGGTGCGCCGTATCTGCAAGGACTGCAAGGCGGAGCACAAATACACCGATGTCGAATTGACTGCCCTGGGCACAGATCTTGACAGTCTCAGAGCACTCAAGTTCATGAAGGGAGCCGGCTGCGATACGTGCAGCGGTACCGGCTACAAGGGCCGGGCTGGCCTCTACGAAGTCATGGCCCTTTCCCCTGAACTGCGCCGCCTGATCCTTCGGGGTGCCTCGGTGGCGGACATCCAGACCCAGGCGGTCGTCGACGGGATGCTCACGTTACGTATGGACGGAATGAAGAAAATCGAACGCGGCGTGACCACCCTCGAGGAAGTAGTCAAGGAGACTGCCGGATGACGTTCAACCTGCGCTCACTGCTCGAAGAGATGATACAGAGGGACGCGTCGGACCTCCACATCACGGCGGCCGAGCGTCCCAAGCTGCGGGTTGACGGAGATATGTCCGACAGCTCGGTGGCCGACGTCCTGACCCCCAAGGACACGCTTCAGCTGGCATACTCGGTGCTGACCGAAAACCAGAAGAAGCGCTTCGAAACCGAGGACGAGCTGGACTTCTCCTTCGGTATTCAGAACCTGGCACGCTTCCGCGGCAACGTGTTCAAGCAGCGTGGCTGCGTGGCCATGGTAATCCGCATGATTCCCTTCAATGTGCGAACCTTTCAGGACTTAGGCCTCCCGGCCGTCATTGCCAAGCTGGCCGAACGGCCCCGCGGGCTCGTCCTGGTAACCGGGCCAACCGGCTCGGGAAAGTCCACCACTCTGGCTGCGATCATCGACAAGATCAACAAGGAGCGGAAGGGGCACATCATCACGGTTGAGGACCCGATCGAGTTCATCCATCGGCATCAATCCTGTATCGTGAATCAGCGGGAGATCGGCACCGACACCAAGTCCTTCGCCAGCGCGCTCAAGTACGCGCTCCGCGAGGATCCGGACGTCATTCTGGTGGGAGAAATGCGGGACCTCGAGACCGTGGCCGCCGCGCTCACCATCGCGGAGACGGGCCACCTGGTGCTCGCCACTCTGCACACCAACTCCGCGGCCGAATCCATCAACCGCGTAATCGACGTGTTCCCCTCCAATCAGCAATCCCAGGTCCGGGCGCAGCTCGCCTTCGTGCTCGAAGGCGTGGTTACCCAGACCCTGCTGCCGAAGCTGAAGGGGCGTGGCCGGTCCATGGCGGCCGAGATCATGGTGGCCACCCCGGCAATCCGGGCGCTGATCCGCGACGACAAGGTCCACCAGATCTATTCGGCCATGCAGTCAGGCAAGAAGTTCGGGATGGAGAATATGTATGAGGCGCTGTTCCAGCTCTACTCCAGCCGTGAGGTTGCTCAGGAAGAGTGCGAGCGGGTGTCGCACGACCCCAAGGAGTTCCTTCGGATGATCGGGGTCACCCCGATGGAAGAGCAGGAGATGAGCAGCGTCGATCGCCAGCAACAGCAGAAATCCGCAGGCCGCCGGTAACACGCCCGGGCGCACAGACTGCGCCCACGATTCGGGAGAGGAACCATGCCACTTTTCGAATACACCGCGCGGAATGCCGCGAATGGCCAGATCCAAAAGGGCCAGGTGGATGTCAAGAGCAAAGAGGAGGTCAGCGCCTACCTCCGCAAGAACCGGATGATGCTCGTGAGCGTCCGGGAGGCCCCCAAGAAGATCAACCTCGGCGCAAGCCTGGGGAAAGCACGGGTCAAGACCCGTGATATCGTGATCTTTACCCGGCAGTTCGCTACGATGATCAATGCGGGCCTGCCGCTGGTGCAGTCCCTCACCATCCTGGCGGAGCAGACCGAGAACAAGACCCTGAAGGAGGTCACCAGGGCAGTGGTGCACGACGTCGAGTCGGGCAACACGCTGGCCGATGCCTTCTCCAAGCACCCCAAAGCGTTCACCGATCTCTACGTCAACATGGTCGCGGCGGGCGAAGCCGGCGGTATTCTGGACACCATTCTGATGCGCCTGGCTACGTTCCTGGAGAAGAGCGACGCCCTGATTCGCAAGGTCAAGGGCGCCATGATCTACCCGGCAGTCATTTTCAGCGTGGCCATCATGGCCATCGCCGTGCTGCTTATCTTCGTCATTCCGACCTTCCAGGCCATGTTCGCGTCGGTGAACATGGAGCTGCCGTTGCCCACGCGGGTCGTCATCGGCATGTCACAGATTCTGCTCGGATACTGGTGGGCCATGATTCTGGGTATCGGGGCCCTTGTCTTCGGGTTCAAGAAGTTCAACTCCACACCCAACGGCCAGAGACACGTCGACGGGATTATGCTCAAGGCCCCGGTCCTGGGCGACATCCTCCGGAAGTCAGCCGTGTCCCGGTTTACCCGGACACTCGGCACCCTGATCTCGTCCGGCGTATCCATTCTCGATGGCCTGGAGATCACGGCCAAGACGGCCGGCAACATGGTGATCTATGATGCGGTGATGGAGTCGCGGCAGTCGATCGCCGGCGGTGAAACCATCGCGGCCCCGCTGCAGAAGTCCAAGGTATTCCCGTCGATGGTCATCTCGATGATCGCGGTCGGCGAGCAGACCGGGGGCCTGGACGAGATGTTGACCAAGATCGCCGACTTCTACGACGAAGAAGTGGACGTCGCTGTCTCGTCGCTGCTCTCCCTCATGGAGCCGGTGATGATCGTCGTGCTCGGTGTCATCGTCGGCGGCATGGTGGTGGCGATGTACCTGCCGATCTTCGATATGATGAACGCGGTGCAGTAAGGGCGCATGGCATGCGCCCTCAGCGGGGCAGCGGGGCGGTAACAACTCCAGAGATGCGACAGTGCAAGGGCCCAGGAAAACCTGGGCCCTTGTCGTATGCGGGTTACCGACCCTCACCGGGGCCCCTTACCAGTCGGTGGGCTGGTAGTCCTTCAGGAACTGTCCCCACACATGCTCGCCGGAGTTGATCCCGGCAATGATCGGGTCCACGATGCGGGCGGCGCCATCCACAATGTCCAGGGGCGGATGAAAGCGGTGCTCGGCCACTTTACGGGCCGCGATGTCGGCGGGGTCTTCGTCGGTGATCCACCCGGTGTCCACGCTGTTCATGTGGATACCGTCGCTGTGGTAGTCCGCCGCGGAGGTGCGGGTCATCATGTTGAGCGCGGCCTTGGCCATGTTGGTGTGGGGGTGGCGCGTCGTCTTGAAGTTGCGATAGAACTGCCCTTCCACGGCCGAGACGTTAACGATGTGCTTGTCACGCTCCGGCGTGCGTAACATCAGCAGCTTGAGCCGCGCGTTCAGGAGAAACGGGGCAACCGCATTGACCAGCTGTACCTCCAGCAGCTCGACGGCCGGTACGTCGGCCAGCAGCATCCGCCACGAGTTTCGCTCCCGAAGGTCCACCTGCTGCAGGTCCTGATCCAGCTGGCCTTCGGGAAAGTGATGCCGCTGAGACCGATGCTCCTCCGGCAGGAGCGGCACCTGGGACAGCTCGGCGGATTTAACCAGGCCTGCTATGCTGGGAAGCCGCCGCTCAAACGCCGCCGGAGTGGCTGCCTCGGGTCCGTCGAAGTGCAGATGGGCGCCGCGCCACCCTTCGTAGGTCCCCAGCAGCCTGTGGGCGGGCTCCGGCATGGCATGCAATGCTGCTGTCTCGCTAGCCATCATGTGCTCGTAGAACTGTGGCGGCCGCCGCACGGTTTGGCAGGCATTGTTGATGATGAAGTCGAGCCGGTCCCGAGTCCCCAGCAGCTCGCGGCAGAATGCCTCGACGCTCGGCGTGTGGCGCAGGTCGAGCCCGAAGACCTCGAGCCGGTGCCCCCACTCGGCGAAATCCGGTTCCCTGCTATACCGAACCGCGGAATCCCGGGGGAAACGGGTGGTGACGATGAGATGGGCGCCGGCCCGGAGCAGCTTGAGGCCAGCCTGATAGCCGATCTTGACCCGGCCACCGGTCAGCAGCGCCACCCGTCCACGCAGGTCGGCCAGCTCGGTGCGCTTGGCGAAATTATACGCCGCGCAGGGCGGGCACATCTGGTCGTAGAAGTGATGGACGGTGGTGTATTTCTGCTTGCAGACGTAGCAGTGCTGCGGCTCGGCCGCCTCCCGGAACTCGGGATCCTCCACCTCGCGCTGCTGAAACGGCTCCGGCGGAAAGACGTTCGGGCTGGTGTACACCGCCTGCCGGCGCAGAGTTCGGATGCCGGTCTGGTTGAGCACCCGGTTCTCCTGCTCGATCTTCTCCGCCTTGCGCCGACGGCTACTGGCTCGCACCAGCTGGCGGCGGGCCGCGGCATCGGGGGAGTAGACATGGCCGGCCGCCTGGAGCAGGCGCTGCCGGTCGGCGGGGGCGATCTGCAAGAGCAGCCCGCGGTCAGACACGATCGACTCGAGCAGCTCGACTGCGGCCTGCACACGGTCGAGAAAGGTGGCCGCCGCAGGCTGCTGGGGGCGGCTGAGATTGGTCTGTGGCATGGAGCGAAGTTTAACCGGCGGCTGCGCACCCGTCATGCGCTGAGTCCCCGTTCGTGTCCCCGGCGGCTCCGTTGGTCCGTTGGCCTTCTAATTGCCCCTCCGCAGTGCGACAGCACCCCCAATCACACCTCGACCCCACTGTTCCGGAGGGCTCCATGGTAGGTAACCGACTGGTACTTCTCACGATGGCTATTCTGGCTGGTTGCGGCGGCGAGCGCGATGGTGCTGCTGCAGGCAACGAATCGACCCGCGATCTGCAACGTCCTGCAGTGGCCGCAGACGCCAAGCTGAACGACCGGCCATCCAAGACCGCTGCCAAGAGGCCTCCAGCCCAGGTCGCCGCGAAGCCGACGGCCAAGGCCGTCGCCCGGGTGCTCTCCGCGGGTACCGCGATCCCGGCGAAGTTCGACGCGAGCATCAGCTCCCGCACTCACAAGGCCGGCCAGAAACTCACCGGCACCGTCTCGTCTGATGTCAAAGACAAGGGCGGGCGCGTGGTAATCCCGGCCGGCTCGAAGGTGTACATCACCATCGCAGCGATCCACGAGTCGGAGAGAAAGAGCGACAAGACCGGCAAGCTGGTGCTCACCCCGACCAAGGTCGTCATTGCTGGTCACAGCTATCCCGTGTCAGGGTCCGCCAGCGCGCTCGATCGTACGCTGAAGGACCGCAAGACCAACGCGGGCGACATCGCGAAGGTCGGGGTCGGCGTAGGCGCCGGCGCCCTCCTGGGCACAGCGGTCAGCGGTGGCAGCACCAAGGGAGCCGTCATTGGTGGTGTGGCCGGCGGCGCTGTAGGCGCCCAGCGGGCGGTCGAGACCCAGGACCGCGACGTGGTCGTGCCGGTCGGCTCACGCCTGAAGGTGACCCTGGCCGCTCCGTTCCGCCGCTCTATCTAAGGAAAGTCTGGACTCTGCGGGAGCCGCCCTGTCTGCATCCAGCAGGCAGGGCGGTTTTTCCGCTGGCCGCCGCGAGCCAGTTTGCTATACTGAGGAATGTCGCGAGCATTCGTAAATGAGGACTCGGGGGCGGGAGACCCAGGGCCGCGCTTTCCGCTCCCTGACCGGGAGGACCCTGGTTTCGACGCCGCTGCGGCCCGTGCCCTCCTGCAGGGCGCCCACCTCGGCGACACAGCCAGCGCGGAGGCGGCAACCGGTTATTACTGGGGCGAGCCTCGTCTCCGCCCGGTAGTGGAGCGTATACTGGGCGAAGCCCGCGAGGACGGAAACGAGCGGCTGGAACAGCTGGCTGAGCGCTTCCTCCGGGTACCGAGCAGGACCCCCCAGATCTGATTGACAGCGCAGCGGCCGAGCCGTAGATTCTGCGCGGGAAATATGGGAAATGGATAGCCCACGGGACCAGTGAATTTCCTCAGGGACCTGGCTCACAGCTGGGTCCCTTTTCGTTAGGCCCGGCGCGGGGGCAAAGTCCGCGAACATTCACTGTCGGCAGGTACGGCATCACCGGACTCCGACGACAAACCAATTAGAGGAGTACGAAATGGCACGTACCACCGGAACCGTGAAATGGTTCAACGACGCGAAGGGCTTTGGCTTCATTACCCCGTCCAGCGGGCAGAAGGACTGCTTCGTCCACCACTCCGCCATTCAGGGCAGCGGCTTCAAGTCCCTGGCCGAAGGCGAAAAGGTGGAGTTCGACATCGTGCAGGGTCAGAAGGGCCCGGCGGCCGAGAACGTCACGAAGGTCAAGGACTGAGGAACGAGGGTACCAAGTGAAAGGCCGCCCGGTTCAAACCGGACGGCCTCTTTCTGTCCTCTCGTTCCGCTGCAATCTCGAATCCCTTCGGTAGGGAAACACATCCACCACCTCTCCGGCCGCCAGCCGGCGTTGCACATCCTGCCAGAAGGACGGATTCAGCAGATCGGCGTGAGCCTCGAGAAACGTCTCCCGCAGGCGGCCGGCCGGAACCAGGAAGGCCTTGAACTCCTCGGGGAAAACGTCGTGCTCCCCGACGTAGAACCACGGTTCCGCAGAGAGCTCGTCCTCGTGAGACGCCGGCACCGGAATGCGGCGAAAGCGGCACTCGGACAAGAGGCAGAGCTCGTCGTAGTCGTAGCAGATCACCCGCCCGTGCCGCGTCACCCCGAAATTCTTCAGCAGCATGTCGCCGGTGAAGATGTCGGCTGCGGCAAGATCCTTGATCGCGTCGCCGTAGTCGGTCACCGCCATCCGGGCTGCCACCTCGTCGATCTCCTGTAGGAAGAGGTTGAGCGGGGTGACCCGCCGCTCGGTGTACAGGTGGCGCACAATCACGCGGTCGCCTTCGAGCCGGATGGTTGTACCGGCCACACCGATCAGGTACTCCAGCAGGTCATCCGGGAAGCAGCGCCGGGGGAACTCCAGATGCTCGAATTCCTGGGCATCGGCCAGCCTGCCAACTCGGTCGCGCACGAACACGAAGTGGTATTTCTCCATGACCGAGCGCCGGGTCGTGTTCTTGGGCGCGCCGAAGTTGTCCTTGATGGCCTTGAATACCACGTTGAACGAGGGCAGGGTGAACACGGCCATCACCATTCCCTCCTCGCCCTCCGCAAAGGCGAACCGGACCTCGGGCTCCTCCAGGTGGCGCATGAGGCTGCGGTAGAGCTCGGTCTTTCCGTGTTTGTTGTAGCCAATGGAGGTGTACAGCTCGTGGGCCAGCTTGAGCGGCATGATGGTCCCCAGAAAGTCCACCAGCGCCCGGGGCCGGGGGGCGTCCACCCGAAAGTAGGTCCAACTGAAACCGAATACGACGCTGGCCTCGTCCGAGGTGGTCAGCACCGCGTCCACCACGATCCCCCGCTCGGCGTGCAGCAGCGGCAATACCAGCGGGATGATCTCGCCGCCGGTCCGGATGCGCCCGACCAGGTAGGCGCCCTTGTTGCGATAGAATACCGAGCGCAGCAGGTCGAGCTGAATGGGGCCCGGTGCGTTGGTTACCTGCCGAACCCGGGCGTCGAGGGCCTGGGCAACCAGCACGGTGTCCCGGTCCAGCTGGGCATAGGGCACCGACCACGGAATCCCCGCCAGGATATGCCGCACCACCCCGGCATCGATGGCGGGGGCATTGTAGCGGTCGAGAATCGTAAGGTCGTCCCGTGGGGCCGGGGACGGAGACAGGTGGAGATACTCGATTGCCGGATCGACGCCGACGGTGCTGAAGACCCGGCGGGTCACCGAGTTGAAGAAGGTCTCCGCCAGCTCCGCAGCTGGGCCGCCGGAAGCCAGACGCGCATGGTCGGACT
>JALYPB010000226.1 GCA_030856585.1 Gemmatimonadota bacterium
CTCCTTCTCGAGGTGCATCAGGTACTCCGTGACCTCGTTACGTTGACCCATTCAGCTCCTCAAAAGCGCACCACAGAGGACACAGAGGCTACGTAAACCACCCAATCCCGCTCGCCTGGCGAGTACGAGGACTATACTGGGTTTGGTTACCTCTGTGTCCTCGCTCCCTCTGTGGTGAATTCTCTCGCGAGAGGTTCCGATTCGGCCATCCAAGAGGTGAAGTCCGCCTGCGCCCGGTCAACCAGCAGTTCCTTCTTGCGATCCTTTTTCACTTTGCCGGGCAGCGGATCCAATAGTCCAAAGTTCGCGTTCATCGGCTGGAAGTGCTTTGGGTCGGCTTCCCGGAGGTGGCGATACAAACCGCCGAGCATAGTGGTTGGCGGGGGCACGGCGACCGGCTGGCCCTGAAGCTGCCGTACCAGATTGATACCGGCCATCAGCCCGGTGCCCAGCGACTCGGTATAGCCCTCCACACCGGTGATCTGACCGGCGAACAACAGCGTTGGGTCATCCCGCGCGCTGAGCGCCGGTCCAAGACTCGCCGGACTGTTGAGGTAGGAGTTCCGGTGGATGCTGCCGTAGCGCAGGTACTCGACGGATTCGAGCCCGGGAATCATGCGGAACACCCGCTGCTGCTCCGGGATCCGAAGCCGGGTCTGAAAGCCGACCAGATTCCACATCTGGCCGGCGCGGTCCTCCCGGCGCAGCTGCACCACGGCGTGGGGCTCCCGGCCGGTGCGCGGATCGGGTAATCCAACCGGCTTCATCGGGCCGAACCGGAGCGTCTCCCGTCCCCGCCGCGCCATCTCCTCCACCGGCAGGCAACCCTCGAAGTAGGGAGCCTCGTCGAACTCATGTCCGTGGAACTGGTCGGCCTCGACCAGCGCGTCGATGAAGCGGCCGTACGCTTCCGCATCCATCGGCGCGTTCAGGTAGTCATCGCCCTCGCCCTTTCCATAGCGCGATAAAGCGTAGAGCCGGCTGTGGTCGAGTGAGTCGGACGAGACCACCGGAGCGATGGCATCGTAGAAGGCGAGCGCTGAGGAGCCAAGCCGGGCAACGATAGCAGCCGTGAGCCGCTCCGAGGTTAACGGCCCGGTTGCCACGATCCCGGGGGACGGCAGCTCGGATATTTCTTCCCGAATCACCGTGATGTTGGGATGCGAGATCACTTGCTGGTGTACTGCGCGGGAAAAGACATCGCGGTCCACCGCCAGCGCCGTGCCGCCCGGCACCCGCGCCGCATCGGCACACGGCAGGAGAATACTCCCCAGTGCCCGAAGCTCGGCCTTGAGCAGGCCGTGCGCGTTGGTGAGATCCACCGATTTGAAGGAGTTACTGCAGACCAGCTCAGCCAGGCGATCGGTCTGATGCGCCGCGGTCCGGACCTGCGGGCGCATCTCGTACAACGTTACCTTGGCGCCGCGCTCCGCCAGCGCCCACGCCGCCTCCGAGCCGGCAAGACCCCCGCCGACGACGGTGGCCTTCACGCCAGAGCCACCTCCTCCGGCTCGGCAACCACGACCTTGTGGCCGCACTTGAGGCAGGTCCGGCTCTCCCCCTCGGCCTTGCTGATCTTCTTCTCCATGCCGAGGTACCCGCACGCCGGACAGGTCTCGGGCACCGGGCGGTTCCAGGTGGAGAAGTCGCACGCCGGATAGCGCAAACAACCCCAGAACGACTTGCCCCGCTTGGTGCGCCGCTCGGTGAGATCTCCCTCGACACACTTGGGGCACTTGATGCCCATGGGGATGGATCGGGTGCCCTTGCAGCTCGGATAGGTAGTGCAAGCGAGGAACTCGCCGAACCGTCCGGTCTTGATGACCATCGCCGAGCTGCAGAGGTGACACTTCTCGTCGCTGGGGCGGTCCGGCACCTTGTCCTTCTTGAGCGACTTCACGTAGTCGCAGGTGTCCTTGTACTTGAGGCAGGCCAGGTACGGCCCGAAGCGACCGGTCCTGAGCTCGATGGGCGAACCGCACTTGGGACAGCGCTCCTTGGCCAGCACCTCGGAGTTCAGCCCGTGGGCGTCGGCTACCAGGGCCTTCATATCCACCGCCTCGAGCGCCTTGCTGAACGGGCCATAGAAGTCCTGGAGTACCCGTTGCCAGGCCAGCTCGCCATCCTCGATCCGGTCGAGCTCGTTCTCCATACCGGAGGTGAACTCGACGTTGAAGATCTCGGGGAACTTGCCGATCATGATCTTCTCGACGGTCTCGCCCAGGTCGGTGGGGAAGAAGCGCCGCTGGTCCACCCGGACGTACTCCCGGGCAGAGAGGGTCGAGATGATGGCGCTGTAGGTGGACGGGCGGCCGATGCCGAGGCGCTCCAGCTCCTTGACCAGGCTGGCCTCGGAGAAGCGGGGTGGAGGCTCGGTGAAGTGCTGGGACGGAGTGATCTCCCGGACTTCCACCTGATCGCCGACGGCGAGCGGAGGAATGGGCGGCAGATCGTCCATGGTCTTGCCCTCTTCCTTCTCCCGTCCCTCGGTGTAGAGCACGTGATACCCATCGAACACGAGCACCGAGCCCGTGGCTCGGAAGAGGTACTGGCCGAGATCGAAGTCCACGATCGTCATGTCGTAGACGGCGGGCGCCATCTGGGAGGCGACGAACCGTTGCCAGATCAGCTGGTAAAGGCGGTACTGGTCGGGCTCCAGATACGACTGCAGCTGCTCCGGGCGTCGAGTCACATCGGTGGGCCGGATGGCCTCGTGGGCGCCCTGGACCCGCGCGGCCTTCTTCGGTTTGTAGCTGTTGGGCGACTCCGGCAGGTACGGCTTGGCGTAGCTCTTCCGAATGAAGTCTCGAACCGACGCGACCGCGGTGTCCGACACTTCGGGTGAGTCGGTTCGCATGTAGGTGATGAGACCGACTGCCCCATCCTCGCCGACGTCCTTGCCCTCATACAGATCCTGCGCCGCGCGCATGGTGCGGCGGGATGAGAAGCCCAGCTTCTTGGCGGCTTCCTGCTGCAGCGTGCTGGTGGTAAAGGGCGCCGCGGGATTCTTCTTCCGGTTTCGCTTCTCGACCTTGGAGACGATAAACGGCATCGGCCGGACCGCGTCGACCACCGCCTGGGCATCGGCTGCGGTCTCCAGCTGTGGCTTGTGTCCCGCCACCTTGTGGAGCGCCGCCTCGAAGGTCTGGCCGTTCTTGGCGCAGAGCGCCTCGATGGTCCAGTATTCCTGCGGCTTGAAGGCGCGAATGTCGCGTTCCCGCTCGACGATCAGCCTGAGCGCCACGGT
>JALYPB010000271.1 GCA_030856585.1 Gemmatimonadota bacterium
GGTCCCAGCCGTACAGGTAGATCCCGAGGAAGATCGCCTCGGTGAAGAAGGCAAATCCCTCCAGGGAGAACGGCATTCCGATGATCCCGCCGGCGAGCTTCATGAACTCGGGCCAGAGCAGGACCAGCTCGAAGGAGAGCACCGTGCCGGAGACGGCCCCCACCGCGAACAGGATTGCGGTGCCCTTGGACCAGCGCTTGGCCAGCTCGAGATAAATGCCGTCGCCGGTTTTCTGCCAGCGCCGCTCGGCGATGACCATGAGCACCGGCATCCCTATGCCGACGACCGCGAAGATGATATGAAAGGCCAGGGAGACGGCCATCTGGGAGCGGGCGGCGAGAAGGTCAGACATAGGGAAGAAAGTATCGCCGAACGTCTCAGGTCGCGACGGGGATAGCCGCACAGCGCCGAATCTTTTGCGATACCGCCGCAGTACAGCCTCACAGGGACCATCGCACCATCATCTCTCAGATCGCTGGAGGTTTCATGTCGCAACCGTGGTATCGATCGCGCGCGGCGTTGGCCGGTGTCGTCCTGGCCTCGCTCGCGGGGTACGGGTCGGCAGCGGGGCAGGGAGACGGCAAGATTTCCATCACCACCACGTCGGCGGAAGCAAAGCAGCAATACGTCAAGGGAAGGGCCCTGGCCGAGAATCTCCGGGGGCACGACTCCCGCCAATTTCTGGGACAGGCCGCATCCAAAGACCCGAAGTTTGCGCTGGCGCACTACAGTCTGGCCCTGAGCGCGCCCACGGCCAAGGATTTCTTCGAGCATCTGAAGCAGGCCGCGGCGCTTTCCGACAAAGCTACGGAAGGCGAGCAGCTCATGTTCCTCGGGCTGCAGGCCGGTGCCAACGCCGACCCCAAAGCGCAGCGAGACTACTACCAGCGCCTGGTCGCGGCCTATCCCCGGGATGAGCGGGCGCACTTCCTGCTCGGCGGGGCGTACTTCGGCCAGCAGGACATGCCCAAGGCGATCCAGGAGTATCGCAGGGCGGTGGAGGTGGCGCCCGACTTCGCGCCGGCGTACAACCTGCTGGGCTACGCCGAGCGGCAGGTGGGCGCCTACGGTGAGGCGGAGCGCGCCTTCAAGAAGTACATCGAGCTGATCCCGGACGATCCCAATCCCTACGACTCCTATGCCGAGCTCCTGATGAAGACGGGCCGGTTCGATGAGTCGATTGCCATGTACCGGAAGGCGCTGGCCGCCGATCGTAACTTCGTGCCCTCACACATCGGCATTGCCACCAATCTCATGCTCCAGGGCAAGCACGATGCGGCGCGGGCGGAGACCTGGAAGGTGCATCAGGCGGCCCGGAACGACGGCGACCGCCGGGGTGCGCTATTCACCGCGGCCGTGATCTACGCCGACGAAGGCAAATTCGACCAGGCGCTGGCCGAGCTGCAAAAGGAGTACGCGGTGGCGGAGAAGATCAACGATGCCGCCGCCATGTCGGCGGATGTGGTGGCCATGGGTGACGTACTGCTGGAAGCAGGCAAGCCGGAGGAGGCCCGGAAACGCTATCTCCAGGCAGTGGAGCTGGTGCAGCAGTCAGACCTGTCGGAGGAAGTGAAGCAGAACAACCAACTGGTCCACCACTACAATCTGGGCCGGGTGGCGGCCCGCGCGGGTGATCTGGCCGGCGCCAGGCAGCACGCCACTACATATATGAACGGTGCCACTGCCAGGAAGAACGATCCCCAGATCAAGCAGGCTCACGAGCTGATGGGAACGATCGCGCTGGCGGAGAAGAAATTCGATCAGGCGATTGCGGACCTGAGCAAAGGAAACCAGCAGGACGCGTACACCCTGTATCGGCTGGCCTGGGCCTATCAGGAGAAGGGCGATGAGGCCAGGGCGAGTGAGCTGTTTCAGCAGGTGGCGAATCAGAACACGCTGCCGGCGCTGAACTACTCGTTCGTGCGGGCCAAGGCGAAGAAGATGAAGGCCTGACTCAATATTTTACTCATCAATAAATGACGGTTCTTATCGCCCTCTGAGTGCAACCGCTGTCATTCGCATTTAGCGGGGGAGTGCACTTCGCCGCAACGCGGTCGCGATGCATGGCTCTTCCGGATGTCATGGCCGGCGGCCGGGTCCGGGCACGCCCGTCAACTCTGCTGCTCCCAAGCGCTAACTAAAGGTGCAAGTGTTTTGCCTAATTTGGGCATGTCGCTTGCACCTCCCCCCACGAATCGCATAACCCCCAAGTCACCACCTTGTTCCTCCGCACCGCCAGGAGGGAATACGCTCATGCAATCGATCCCAGGCAACGCTCCGACCGAGCAGTGGAGCTGGATGGTTACCCAGTTGTGGGGCTGGATCTGGTCCGGCATGTCATGGATCCTGGATCTTCAGCAGCTGGTATTCGGTTACGTGCTCGGCGGCGGCTCTCCAGCGCTGACCGTGCTCAAGGCGACGCTGCTGCTGCTGCCGGCCGCGGTGCTCATTGTCAGCCTGTGGGCCATGATGATCTCGCTCTATACCCTGCCGTTCCGCTCCGGACGGGGCCACTTCCTTACCGCGTTGCTCATGTCCTGGTGGGACGTGGGCCGGATGGCGTGGTTCTACTGGGCCGGCATGGGCCGTTTCCTCTTTGTGCTCGCCGGCTGGATCGGCAGCCTGATCCGGGCATTCGCCCGGTTGACCTGGAACGCCATCAAGGGCGCGCTGAACTCGCCCTTTGCGGTGCTCGATTGGACCTCGCGCCGGTACTTCCAGCCGGGTGTGCCATGGCTCGCGTTCCTGCTGTTGCTGCTCTGGTCGGCGATCGAAGCCACCATCTTTACGTTTACGCTGCGCCCGACCATGAACGAACTGCTGGCCGACCTTACCGGGGCCGAGCCGAATCCAGTCATGCTGTCGGCGCTCCTGTACATCTTCCTGTTCTTCCTGGTGGGCGGGAGCTTTGCCTGCGTCCAGGCCCTGAACGACGCGATCAAGAGCAAGCAGTACGGCACGATCATCTCCATGGTGCTCATCGAGAGCGTGGTGGCGATGTTCGAGGTCCTGTTCCTCTATCGTGAGCTGGTGGACGCGATCACCCCGTGGATGGCTCAGCAGGGGTTCAACCTCGGTATCGGGGGCACCCTGGCGCTGGCGTTCGCCGGCTGGCTCGGCGTACGCGGCATGACCTGGTTCCTCTTCGGTCGGTACGGCACGCCGGCACTCATCGCCGTGCTGTCACGGGAGACGATCAGCCGGGAAGGCGCCAACGTCGATATCGCGCCGCCGCGGCAGCCCGAGTTCTGGAAAGCCCCGATCACGGCCCTCAAGGCCGAGGTCGAATGGTTCAAAAAGGAAGGGCGCGAGATGTTCGAGCTGCTCACCCTGCCGGTGCTCCAGCTGCTGGCGGCGGGGTTCAACTTCTGTCTCGTGCTGCTGCTGGGACGGCCGCTGTTTACCCTGCCGTTCCGGTCGCTCGATGAGGTGCTCGCCGCCACGCCGCTCAGCATGGAGCGGAAGCCGGTGGCGCGCGGCCCGATCCCGCAGGTGGCCGCATGAACCGCGCGCTGGGGGTAGCGGCCCTCGCCGCGCTCGTACTCGGGTGCACGCCGCCCAAGAACGCGCCGCCGCCGCGCTCCACACTCGTCATCGGCCTGGATGTGTCCGGGTCGTTCAGGGGGAGTGGCAACTTCGACGACGCGCTCGAGTTCGCGTCCCTGTACATCTACGCCCACATGAAGGGCTTCCACGACCTGCGGCGGCCCACCGACGTGTTCGTGGGTACCATGGGTGGCCAGCGCACCGGCGAAGCCAAGACGTTCCACCCGATTCAGGACCTGAGCGGAAAGTCACCGGCTCAAATCTCGGCCAGCCTCAAGGCCTGGTTTCCGGAGACCGACCCGATCACCGACTACAACGCGTTCTTCGAGCGTATAGCGGTACACGTGCAGCGGCAGAATCTGACCCTGGCGCCGCTCACCGTGGTGATGTTCTCCGACGGGGTTCCCGACATCCCCGGGGCCAAGGGAGACGATCTGTACCGGCGGATCAACCTCACGCCGCTGGAGTACCTCTCCCGCAGCGTCACGGTGCGTCTGCTTTACGCCTCGCCCAAGGTGGCCCAACGCTGGGAGAAACACGTGCCGAGGAAGCGGGTCCGGCTCTGGACCCAGGATGCGGACGTGATGGAGGGCTGGCGCCGCCATGTGGTGGCCTCGGCGGCACCGGAGCGGCAGGACTCGCTCTGGTCCTGGATGAAGAACGTGGTGGACTTCCGTGTGAGACGCGGAAAGGCGCTATAAGATAGAAACAGCGTGAGCGGTAAGCGGTAAGCGGGAAAGACTGAACGGTGAACGGGGAACAATCCCTTTTCACCGTTTACTCTTTTCAAGGCTCACCGGTTCTCGCGCGGGCCCCGCTCACCGCTCACCGCTTACCGCTCACGTTTCACTCGTTCTCGAGCGTAAACCCGATCTTGAGCGTCACCTGCCAGTGGATCACCCGCCCACCCTCGATGTGCCCCCTCGTCTCCAGCACTTCGAACCAGCGCAGGTTGCGCAACGACTCGGCGGCCTTTGCCACTGCTTTCTTCACCGCGTCCTCCACGCTTTGCGAGGACGATCCGACCAGCTCGATGGTCTTGTAGATATGGTCCGGCATCTGAACTCCGAGAAATGAGGAGGGCTTCGATTTCGGTGCCCGCCCTAACATAGCCTCGGGCTTCGGCGCTGAAGGGGTGGCCGCCGCTATAACTGAAGACGCAGAAGTCCCGCGAGCCATTCGATGACGCGCTGAGGCCAGGGCCGGCTCCGCCACCACTCCAGCGTGAGCTGCTTCGACTGGGCCATGTCTGCCTCGAGGAGGCGAATCTGTTCGCGCGCAAACTCGGCATCGAGAACGTTCAGGTTAGCCTCGTCGTTCAGCCGGAAGGACCGGTTGTCGAAGTTGGTGGACCCCACCGTGGTCCACAACTGATCGACCACCATCACCTTGGTGTGATACATCGTGGGCTGGTACTCGTAAATGGCCACACCCGCCTCCAGCAGGGGCTCCCAGCGCGACCGTGACGCCTTCCGGACGATGGCGGTGTCGATATGAGGGCCCGGTACGATGATCTCGACCCGCACACCCCGGCGCCGAGCGGCCACGAGGGTATCTACGGCCAGCGCGTCGGGGACGAAGTAGGCGTTGGCGATGCGCACGCTCTCTTCCGCGCTCGCTATGGATAGCAGGTACATCAGCCGTACACTTTCGCTCGCCTCGTTCGCCGAGCTCTTGAACATCTGGGCCTGCTGCGATCCCACGGGCTCCAGCTCCGGGAAATAGTCGTTGCCATGCAGCACCGTCCCGGTGGCCTCGATCCAGTTGTCCACGAACGCGGCCTGCATCTGGGCCACTGCGGGACCCTCCAGCCTGAAGTGAGAGTCCCTCCAGTGGTCCGGATCCTGAGCGTGGCCCAGCCAGTTGTCTGCTATCCCCACCCCGCCGGTGAAGCCGGTCGTGCCGTCCACCACCAGCAGCTTCCGGTGGGTGCGGTTGTTGAGCCGACCGAGGTTGTACCAGCGGAGCGGATGGTACTTCACCACTTCTACGCCCGCCTGCTCCATCTCCCTGAGCATCGAAGCGTCCATCTTCCCAGTGCCGACCCAGTCCAGCAGCACGTGGACCTTGACCCCGGCCCGAGCCCGATCGGTCAGCCCGGCGGCGAACTCCTTCCCGATGGAGCCCGACCAGTAGATGAAGGTCTCGAAGGTGACTGTCCGTGTAGCGCCGCGAATGGCGTCGAGCATGGCCGGGAAGATCTGCTCGCCGTTCACCAGAGTGGTGACCCTGTTGCCGGTCAGGCTGGGAGGACCGAGAAGCGTACCGATCGAACGGGCAAACTGGGGGTCGCCAACCCGATAGAGGTGCTGGATCTCCCGCTCGACCCGCTTCTCGCCGGACGAGAGATTGGCCACCACCAGCACGAGCACTGCGCCGGTCACGAGCGCGAGCAGAAACCACATAGTGGTGCGACCTCTCTACCGGGGGAGAACGCCTGGGTGACACTTCGGGCACTCGAGCATCGTCCCCAGGCGGGCTCGCCGTCCCTCCTCGGTCAGCACCCAGCTCCGAACCTGCCAGGGCGGATCATGGCGCACATGCTGAGCGTGGCCGCACGCCAGCTCGGCCACCCAGTGCCCCTCTTCGTCCTGATGGAAACCCGCGATGCGCTGTTGCATTCACCAGACGGGGCCGCCGGCGTCCTCTGCCTGCCGGGCAAGCCGCCATCCGAGCGAGAGCACTCCCACCGCCAACACTACCAGCACCGCTTCTCCGACCAGGGGACTCAGGTGCAGAGCGATCACCAGGATCGCCGCCGCGGCGTTGACCGTAAAATGCAGCGCGATCGCCAACGCCAGCCAGCGCAGCCCGCCTCGCATCCATACCTGAAGCACGATCAATGACAGGCCCACGTGCGCGGCAATGGCGCTGGCGCGCTCCACCGCGGCGAGGAGCACCTTCCATCCGTCGACTGCCGCGGTCTGCTGTCGAACAGCGTCGAGTGCCATTCCGGGCGGAATCAGCCCGCGGGCCGCCATGACCCAGGTAACCAGGAGTCCGGCCAGCGGCAATCCGGCCAGCAGGATGGCTTCCAGTGCGCCGTGCCCCAGGCCGAACATCACTCCGATCCGGAGACTCCGCTCCTTCCTGAGCAGGTGGCGGTAGCCCAGCCAGCGGCCGCTTTCCTCGAAGAGTCCTGCTGTCAGCGAGGAGAAGAGCAGAAAGGGAATCAGCCAATCGGGGTGAGCCTGTACCCAGCGGCCCAGAGGGATCTGCCAGGGCAGCCGCAGGATTACTTGTGACACCAGGAAGACGAGGGCGCCGGCGCCGAATGCGGCGAGGGGCGCCCGGCTCCGGCGGTGCCACCAGAGTGCCACAAGAATTGGCCCGATCAGGCAGACACCGGCAGCGACCGCCAACCCGGTGGCAGCGCCGGGATCGAACGGGACGAGAGCGGGAATGGCGCTCTGGGTCAGATGCGTCACCGGTTCGAGAGCACCGCCAAGCATTCGAGCTCCAGCCGCGCACCCAGCGCCAGCCCGCTAGTGCCGAAGGCGCTCCGGGCCGGCCGGTGCGAGCGGAAGAAGGTCACATAGACCTCGTTCATCGCTCCCCACTCGGCGACGTCCGCCAGCATGACGGTGCACTTGACCACCCGGTCCAGGCTGGATCCATGTCGGGTGAGAGCCGCCGCGATGTTGCTGAGTGCCTGGCGGGTCTCGGGGCCGATGCCTCCCGGCACCAGCTTCCCGGCGCTGTCGGTACCGAGCTGGCCGGAGAGATAGAGCATGTCGCCCACCCGGACGGCCTCCGAGAAGGGGAGGGTCTGCCGGCCCGGTATGGGGAAGAATTCAAGGTCGGCGGCGCGAGGCTGCTCACTGGCGCAGGCACCCAGCAGCAGGAGATACGCGACTGAGTTCAGTCGCGTCATATGCCGGCCTCCCGCGCCCGCTGCTCGGTCTCGGCATCCAGAATGGCGCGCATGGCCGCGATCAGCGGGTCATCGGCGGTGTGGCTCCGGCCATACTCCAGGTTGAATCGGTAGTCGAACGCGGGCGGGTTCTTGCCCTGGGTATGCTGCATGATCGTCTCCAGCTTGTCCAGCGCCTTGGCCAGCCTGGCCTCGGGCGACCGTGCCGCCTCGTACTCCTCCCACAGCCCGACGATCTCGGCCTTGAGCCGCGGAGGCAGCGGCTCCAGCAGGGTGAGCAGGTCACGCCGCTCCTGGTCACCCTTGCCGGTGGCAAGTCCGGCGGCCTGGCGCCTCGTCTGTTCCGGCGCGGGCACGTCTCCGCCTACGGCCTCACCCAGATCATGCACCAGGCAGATCTTCACCAGTTTGGCGAAATCTACGGCGGGGAATTCGGGCGCGAGGACGAGCGCCATGAGGCAGAGCCGCCAGGTGTGCTCGGCTACGCTCTCCAGCTGGCCTTCGGAAGTGTGGGCACTTCGGTGGGTGACCTTCAGACGCTCGGACGCCCGAAGGAACTCGAGGACGCCCGCGAGATCGGAGGGGTGCATGTGCCAAAAGGTACCCGGCCCCCGAAGGCAGGGCTATACGGATAGCGTCGGCTTCGCGCCGACGAAACTGCTCAGCTTGTCGGGAGCACCACCAGTACCGCCTCCACCGTCGCTACCAGCGTTCCTTCCGACACGATCTGTACGCTGCCGAAGTTGAGATGCCGCTTGCGCCGGACGTCTCCTCTGAGGAGCAGGCTCGGGGCCCATTGTCCTACCGGACTGTGAAACTCCGCGCTGGTGCGCACCAGCCGTGGTCTGCCCCGCTGGCCCTGGGACCACGCCCAGAGGGCGATGAGCTGGCCCGCTGCCTCGATCTGAAGCGTGCCGGGGAAAATCGGATCGCCGGGGAAGTGCTGCTCCCAGACCCAGTGGTCGGGCCCGAGATCGACCTCGCCCTCGATTCGTCCTCCTTCGAGCGCAGTAACCCGCGCGATCTGGCGCATCTGGGCCACGGGGAGAAAGGTGGCGTCGAGGTCGATCAGGCTCGGGGGCACCGGCAGGGTAGAGTGGTGGGACATGCGAACGCTCCAGGACGTGGACAGATGACTCGAAGCCATCTCATCGATACGCATCAGTCCTCGATTTAGATCTCCGCCGGCGCTCTCTCACGCAAATAGATCCAAGACGCCAAAGCCAGCGTAGAAGGTTGTAGCTAAGAGTCCCATTGCACTCCTGCAAACACTCTCCACGGTCATTGGCGTCTCGGTCTTGGTGACTCTGCTCACGGATTCTCCCTGTGCTTGGCATTCTATTAGCGGTCAGTCTTGGCAGGGCTCCCACTGGGTTGTAGGCAATTCCACCATCCAGTCTGATTCCCACCCACCGCGCTGCATGCGCGCCCGTGGCTCATCGTACTTGGAGGCGTTAATCATCGCACTGAAGAACCGCGGCTCGGCCGCCCTTGTCCTGCTGACCGCAGTCTCGTGCTCTCCCCGGAGCGGTGAACGCTCGGATACAGGTCAGATCGATACCGCGAGCTCAACCGCCAGCCCTGCCGCGGAGCCTCGCACCAGCCCGGCGGCGCCCAACCAGCAGATGCAGGCCGTGCTGACCCAGCTCGAGGCCCTGCACCCCAAGCCGATCCCCCAGCTGTCCGCGGCCGAAGCTCGCAAGCAGCCCACGCCGGCCGATGCGGTGAAGGCGCTGCTCAAGAAGGAAGGCAAGAGCGCCGCACCCGAGCCGGTGGCGAACGTCACTAACCGGACGATTCCCGGGGCCGGCGGCCCGATCCCCATCCGGATCTACACTCCCAAGGGCTCGGGGCCGTTTCCCGTCGTAGTCTACTATCACGGTGGCGGCTGGGTGATCGCCGACCTCGATACCTACGACGCATCCCCGCGTGCCCTCGCCAATCTCGCCGACGCCATCGTGGTGTCGTCCCACTACCGCCAGGGACCGGAGCACAAGTTCCCGGACGCGCACCAGGACGCCTTTGCGGCGTACCGTTGGGTGCTGGCCAACGCGAAGTCATTCAAGGGAGATCCGTCGAATGTCGCGGTCGTTGGCGAGAGCGCCGGCGGTAATCTCGCCGCCTCGGTGTCGATTATGGCCCGGGACAGCGGTGCGCAGCTCCCGGTCCATCAGGTGCTGGTCTATCCGATCGCCGGCTATGACGTGAATACGCTCTCCTATCT
>JALYPB010000278.1 GCA_030856585.1 Gemmatimonadota bacterium
AGCTCGACCTGCTCCGAGCCGATGAATACCACCGCGGAGCCATCGTCGACGCGATCAAGCGGCTGGAGCACGAGGCCGATCAGGTCACCCATGAGGTCGTCACCCGGCTGGACCGGGTGTTCATCACCCCCCTCGACCGGGAAGACATCCACCTGCTGGCTTCCCGTCTCGACGACGTGGTGGACTTGATCGACGGGACTGCCCATCGGGTTCAGATGTACCACGCAGGTGAAGCGCCGCAGGGAGCCATTCTCCTGGCCGACGTGGTTTACCGTGCCACCAAGGAACTGCTGGTGGCGGTGCAGGCCCTGGAGAAGAACAAGGACAAGAACGTCCTGGATGCCTGCGCCCAGGTTAAGCGGCTGGAGGAGGAAGGCGACTCGATGTACCACGAGTGGGTTGGCCGGTTATTCGACGGCTCACCGGACCCGCTGATGGTTATTAAGTGGAAGGAGATCTACGACACGCTGGAGAAAACCCTGGACCACATGGAGGACGCGGGGAACGTCCTGGAGTCGATCTCCATCAAGCACGCCTGAGCATGGATAATACCGTCCTCTATGTGGTCGTCATCATCGCGGTGGCGCTGGTCTTCGATTTTATCAACGGCTTCCACGACAGCGCCAACTCCATAGCCACGGTTGTCTCCACCCGGGTCCTGAGCCCCGGCCTGGCGGTCCTCTGGGCCGCGTTTTTCAATTTCATAGCTGCGTTCGTGGTTGGTACGGCGGTGGCCAAGACGATCGGCAAGGGCCTGATCGACGTCAGCGTGGTGGATCCCAATGTCATTCTGGGAGGCCTGCTCGGCGCCATTGTCTGGGATCTGGTCACCTGGTACCTGGGACTGCCCAGCTCATCTTCGCACGCGCTGCTCGGAGGCTATGCCGGCGCCGCCATCGCCAAGGCTGGGTTTGGCGCGCTGATACTGAGTGGGTGGATCCTCCCGGTGGCCTTCATCGTGATTTCCCCCCTGCTGGGAATGCTCATAGCTCTCCTCCTTACTGTAGGACTTTCCTGGCTGCTTAAGGGAGCGTCGCCGGGACCGCTCGATCGGGTCTTTCGCCGCCTCCAGCTGGTCTCCGCCGGCCTGTACTCGTTGAGTCACGGAGCCAACGATGCCCAGAAGACTATGGGAATCATCGTAAGCCTCCTGGTGGCCAGCCAAGCTGCCTTTGCCAACCAGACCGGGTGGCTCCAGCATCTGTACCTCCCCTCAGCCGACCACATCCCCCTCTGGATCGTGCTCGCCGCCCACACGGCGATAGCACTTGGAACAGCAGCGGGCGGATGGCGGATCGTGAAGACCATGGGCATGCGGATAACCCGGCTGCGGCCGTTCGGCGGGTTCTGCGCCGAGACTGCAGGCGGGATCACGGTCATGTTGGCGTCCAGTCTCGGGGTGCCGGTGAGTACGACACACACGATCACCGGGGCCATCGTGGGCGTCGGCGCCGCGCAGAGGCTGTCCGCCGTGCGCTGGGGAGTGGCCAAACGCATCGTGTGGGCCTGGGTCCTCACCATGCCGATGAGCGCCGTTATAGCGGCGTTGTCGTATCTGATTTTGAGCAGAAGGATTGGGTTCTGATAGGAGAGTCGAAGTGCAGACGTCGAGGTACTGCGGTCGAAGTACAGACGTCTACGGGTTTTGTAGACCGCTTCTCTAGACGTCTTTTTCTAGACGACCCTTTCTAGACTGCCTCCCGCCCTTCCTACGCAGCCTGAATCAACCGCTTGTTGTCGATCGCATCCTGGTAGTCCGCAATCAGCTGATCATATACCTCGTCCCAGCCGCGCTCGTGCGCGGTCCCGAGCCCGCCCTCTGAGAGGCGGCGTCGCAGGGCCGCGTCTTCCAGAAGCCGGTGCAATCCCTCAGCGATCGCCGACACACTATTGGGCGCCACCAGCCAGGCATTACCTCCGTGCTGGGAGAATTCGAGGACCCCGCCGGCCGCTGCAACCAGGCAGGGTAGCCCCGAGCCCATTGCCTCGAGCAGTGAATTGCCGAAGGTCTCGGTAGCCGAGGGGAAGGCGAAGATGTCCGCCGAGGCGTAGGCCGCGGAAAGTGCCAGACCGTCCATCAAGCCAGCGACGTGCACCCCGGGAATTTCCCGCCGCCGGATATCCGATTCGAGCGGCCCCCGTCCAACCAGGGAGAGCTTGGCCGAGCCTCGCACTGGAGCGAGGAGATCCCAGGCCTCGAGCAGAAGTCCCAGATTCTTCTCCCTCGCAATCCGGCCTATGTAGGTGACCAGCAGATCGCCCGGCTCCACCCCCAGTGCCCGGCGATATGCTTCGCTGCGGAACCTGGGATGAAAACAGTTGGTATCAACGCCCCGGCTCCAGACCCCGGTATTGGTGACACCTCTGCTGTGGAGGTGCTCCTCGTAGATGCGCGACGGCGAAAGCACCCGATAGGCCTGCCCGTAGAACCACCTGAGGTAGTGCCAGCCGGCCCGCAGCACCCAGTCGACCCCGTAGCGCGCAGCATACTGGTCGTAGTCGGTGTGCGCCGAGGCCAGGAGCGGGACACCCAGCTGGCGGGCGACCTTGATGCCGGCCAGCCCCATGGTGTACTCAGTGGCCACGTGGACCACGTCGGGGCGGAATCGGGCCGCGTCGTCGAGGATGTCCCGGAGGCGCGGAAATGCCCACTGCACATCGGGATAGAGGAACAGCGGAACGCTGGGGGACCGATGCACTTCAGGACGATCGAGCTGGCCTTTAGCCAGAGCATAGTTCGCGGTGTAGACCCGGACCTGATGGCCGCGTTCTTCCAGAGCCCGCGTGAGTCGAAGCAGCGTGACTCCCACGCCGCTGACCATGGGCCAGTAGACCTCGGAAAACAGGGCTATGCGCACGGACTAACGCTAGACCAAGATCGTACCGGCGACAAGGTAGGCACGGCTATCTTAGATTGCAGCATGCACATCCGAGAGCCGGTCAACGGCGCCTCCCATCTGATTGGCCTCCTGCTTGCCGGCGCGGGCACCGTCCTCCTGCTCAGCATGGCGAAGGGACCCGGAGAGTTGTTCGCGTTTGGCGTCTATGGCGCCACCTTGATGCTGCTCTACGGTGCCAGCACGCTGTATCACACGCTGACGGTGCCGCCACGCTCGACCCGGGCGCTCCGCACCCTCGACCACATCGCGATCTATTTCCTCATCGCCGGCACCTACACTCCGGTAGCGCTGATCACCCTGAAGGGACCGCTTGGCTGGACGCTCCTAGCGGCGGTCTGGTTGGTTGCGCTCGCAGGAATTCCCTTCAAGCTTTTTTACCTCCACGCACCGGTCTGGTTGTCCACCAGCACCTATCTGGCCATGGGTTACCTGGCCCTGGTCGCCGTGATGCCGATCGCCCGTGCAGTCTCGTTCGGCGGCCTGGCGTGGCTCATCGCCGGTGGCCTGGCGTACACCATCGGGGCGGTGATATACGCTCGGCGGCGGCCCGACCCGTTTCCCGGCCGTTTCGGACACCACGAGATCTGGCACCTGCTGGTGATCACCGGCAGCAGCTGTCACTTTGCCTTCATGTTCTACCACGTCGCCTGATATGGCGGGCATCGAAATCCGTGCAGCGGACGTGGGCGAGGCAGATCGGATCGTCACTCCCCAGGCACTTCGCTTTCTGCTGTTGCTGGGCCGCCAGTTCGGACCCCGCAGGAAGGCGCTGCTCGAGCGCCGAATGAAAATTCAGCAGAACATCGAACAGGGCTCCCAGCCCGATTTCCTGGCTGAGACGCGGGAGGTGCGTGAGGGCAACTGGACCGTGGCACCAGCGCCTGCCGATCTGGATGATCGGCGGGTCGAGATCACCGGGCCGGTGGAGCGGAAGATGATGATCAACGCCCTCAACTCCGGGGCCCGAGTGTTCATGGCGGATTTCGAGGATGCCCTCTCACCGCCGTGGGCCAACGTGATCGCGGGGCAGGCCAACTGCATCGACGCGGTTCGAAGGACACTGGAGTACGTCGGCCCCGAGGGTAAGCGCTATCAGCTGGGGGACAAGCTCGCCACGCTGGTGGTGAGGCCCCGCGGGTGGCACCTCGAGGAGAAGCACGTGCTGGTAGACGGGGAGCCGATGTCGGCCAGCCTGGTCGATTTCGGGCTCTATTTCTTCCACAATGCGCGCGAGCTCCTGGACCGCCGCAGCGGCCCCTACTTCTACCTGCCCAAGCTGGAAAATCACCTCGAGGCACGGCTCTGGAACGAGGTATTCATCCTCTCTCAGGAGGAGCTGGGCATTCCCGTGGGGACGATCCGGGCAACGGTCCTGATCGAGACCATCCTTGCGGCCTTCGAGATGGACGAAATCCTCTATGAACTGCGCGACCACGCCGCAGGACTCAACGCAGGTCGGTGGGACTATCTCTTCAGCATCATCAAGAACTTCAGAGACCGTCCCGAGTTCCTGCTACCGGATCGAGCGCAACTGACAATGACGGTTCCTTTCATGCGGGCGTACACTGAGCTGCTGGTGAAGACCTGCCACCGGAGGGGGGCCCATGCTATCGGGGGCATGGCCGCGTTCATTCCCAGCCGGCGGGACCCCGAGGTGAACGCGACTGCGCTGGCCCGGGTTCGAGAGGACAAGGCACGAGAAGCCAGCGCCGGATACGACGGCGCCTGGGTGGCTCACCCGGACCTGGTGCCACTGGTGGATGAGGTGTTCCGCGGTGTGCTGGGAGGCCGCCCGAACCAGAAAAGCCGGCAGCGAGACGACGTTCAGGCAAGTCGAGAGCAGCTGGTCGATGTGCGGGTACCGGGTGGCAGGATCACCGAGGCCGGCGTGCGGGGAAACATCAGCGTAGCCGTTCAGTACCTGGCGGCCTGGCTGGGAGGATCCGGCGCAGTGGCCATCAACAACCTCATGGAGGATGCGGCCACTGCTGAGATTGCCCGATCGCAGCTCTGGCAGTGGATCCGGCACCGCGCAACGACTGAGGATGGACAACCGATCACGCTTGAACGCTGCCGCACCATATTGCGGGAGGAAACCGAGCAGCTTTTGGCCGCGGGAGGCGACCGGGAGCGGCTCGCAACCGCCGGCGAGTTGCTCGACGGGCTGGTATCGGCCCAGACCTTTCCGGAATTTCTAACGCTTTCGGCTTACAAGAAGCTGGTCTAGGGTCGTCTACGGTAGCTGGGGCGGCTGGGGTCGAACCAGCAACCTCCCGGTTAACAGCCGGGCGCTCTGCCAATTGAGCTACACCCCAAGGCGGGATATGAGGGATAGGCACTTTACTCGCCCCTCGCGCATGGGGCAAGGCATTACGCGGGCTGATCTATGCGGCTGCGCACTCACGCTCTAGTCCTGGCCGCCGGGCAGGGCCGCCGGTTCGGCGGTGGCAAGCTTCACGCGCTGTATTAGGGTCGCCCGCTGCTGTCATTCGTGCTCGACGTCGTCGGAGTCGCTCAAAGGCGCGGCCTGGTCGATGGCGGGCACGTTGTCGTAGCTGCCAATGATGAGCCCGGGTTGACCCTTGCCGCTGCCGGCGGCCTGGGCACGGTCATCAACGACGCGCCGGACCTGGGCCTCTCCCATTCGCTCCGGCTCGGGGTTGACGCGCTCGAGTCCGAAACCAGCGAAGAAACGGGTGCCGTGCTCGTTTTTCTGGGAGACCAGCCGCTGGTTCGCCTAGATGTGGTCGAGGCGCTCGTGGCAGCCTGGAGACAGGGTCACGGCCCCATTCTTCGACCGCGCTACGAAGCGCGGCCAGACGCACCGGGACACCCGGTGCTACTGGCCCGATCAATATGGCCGCGGGCACGGCAACTGGATGGCGATCGAGGCTTCAGCGTTTTCAGCGCCTCCAATCCCCATAAGACCTTTACACTCGACGTGGAGGGGGACAACCCCGACGTGGACACGCCGGACGATCTGAAGGCGCTCCAGGGATTCTCGCGATGAAGCTCCAGTTTTCCGGGTCGCCGGAGATCGCTGCTCCGCAAGAGCGAGTCTGGCAACGGCTGATGGATCCCCACTTCGTGGCTGACTCAGCGCCCGGCGTGGAGTCGGTGGAGGTCGTCGACCCGCATCACTTCAAGGTGGCCTCCAGCTTCGGGGCGGGATCGATCAGAATACGGTTTCCTATGGACGTTGAGATCTTCGATATCGTCCCGGAGCAGAGCGCCAGGATGCGGGTACGCGGGCAAGCCCCCGGCTCGACGGTGGATGTGATCTCGAGCATCGAGATCCAGGAGACGGGGCCGAACACCGTCCGGCTCAACTGGTCGGCTACCAGCGAATTCAGCGGCTCAGTCGCGGGCATCGGTGCCCGGCTCATGGAAGGCGCTGCCCGCAGGTTGACCGAGCAGTTCTGGACCGACTTTGCCCGCCGG
>JALYPB010000326.1 GCA_030856585.1 Gemmatimonadota bacterium
TCCGGGAAGCCGGTCTGGCCAAGGCTCAGTTCGATGAGACTGCGGCCTCCGCCATGCTGATGGGTGCCCTCTTCGCGGATGCCATGGGCCGCGACATTATGCCGGAGCTGTACCGCAACGAGCCGGAACAGGCCCTCGACGAGTACGTGCGGCTCTTTCTCCGCTCGATCGGCGTTGGACGCCGCCGCAATGTGAGCCCCTGATGAAGATCGTGTTTGCGTGTTGGTTGTTTGCGGTGGTTGTGCCGAATCTTGCTGCGCAACAAAGTCCTCAAGGCCGTGCACTGACGCTCTCCGAGGCGCTCGAGCTGGCCGAGAAGCGCAGTGAATCGATCGGCATTGCCCGGGCCGGGCTGGCGCGAGCCGAGGGAGACCGACGGCGCGCTCGCAGCGCGTACTTCCCCCAGCTCAACGGCTCCGCGTCCTATCAGCGGACCCTCCAGAGTCAGTTCTCAGCCCTCGAGGCCGGCAGTGATACCACTTCCACACCGGCGCCCGCCTGCAACAGATTCGTGGCTCAGCCCGGTTTGCCGATCGATCAGCGGCTCGACTCGCTGGAGAACGCGGTCGAGTGCGCCAGCGCGGCGGATCCATTCGCCAGCTTCAGCAATCTTCCATTCGGACGGGAGAACACCTACCGGTTCGGCTTGTCCTTTTCGCAAACACTGTTCAGCGGCGGCCGGGTGCGAGGGCAGGCGCAGGCTGCGGGCGCTGGCGTTCGCAGCGCGGCCATTGGCCTGACTTCAGCACGGGCGCAGCTGCTGCTCGATGTGACGGGAGCGTACTACGACGCCACGCTGGCCGATCGGTTGTTCACCATCGCTCAAGCGACGCTGGAACAGGCGGACACCACGCTGAGCCAGACTCAATTGGCTCGGGAGGTCGGCAATCTTTCCGAGTTTGACCTGCTTCGCGCGCGGGTGACGCGCGACAATCAGCGTCCCGTCGTGATCCAGCGGCGTGCCGACCGCGACCTGGCGTATTTCCGCCTCAAATCATTGCTGGACGTTCCGCTGGATGACCCGCTGGTCCTCACCACCGAGCTGGGTGACACTGCTCTGGCCGATTCTGGCCGTCTGGAGGCGATAGCCAGGGCGTCGGGCGACACAGGGACGTCGGCTCGGGCTCCGGTACGCCAGGCAGCAGAAGCAGTTGTGGCGCAGCGAGGCCTGCTCCGAGTGGCGCGGGGGCAGCGCTTCCCTCAGGTCGCGCTCACTTCCCAGTACGCCCAGCTCGGATATCCCGAGAAGGTGTCGCCATTCGGGGCACGGTTTGTGGATGACTGGGTAGTAGCACTCGGTCTTCAGATTCCCATCTTCACCGGAGGACGCATCGGCGGTGAGGAGGACATCGCCCGGGCCAAAGTGAGTGAGGCAGAGCTCCGGCTGCAGCAGACCCACGAGCTGGCTGAGGTCGATGCCCGCAACGCGGCTACGCAGCTCGAGGCCGCTGATGCCGCGTGGCAGGCCAGCGCCGGCACAGTCGAGCAGGCCGCACGAGCCTATCAGATCGCAGAGCTACGGTACCGGGAAGGCCTGTCCACCCAGACAGAGCTGCTCGACTCACGGATTCAGCTTCAGCAGGCTCAGGCCAGCCGGGCCCGCGCCGCCCGGGATCTCCAAGTGGCCAGGGTGCGCCTCGTACTGCTGCCGGCGCTCCCCCTGACAGGCGCGGCCGTGTCTGCCCCAGGCGCATCTCCCTCGGCGGCCACTTCGTCTACGGTCAGTTCTCCAGCTTATCAGCCGCCGCCGCCACCGACGACAGACAACGACTTCACAGGAACAAACCAACCGGGAGCTGCAGGCCAATGATGGACCAGTGGCGGTGTCACTTCGGACAGCAACGTTCGTGGGTCCTGCTGGCTGTGCTTGGCCTTGCTCTGATCTCGTGCAAGAACAAGGCGACGGACACTGCCATGGCAGCCGCCGATCCGGTGGTGCTGATCGGCCGAGAGAACATCGCGGTCGCAAAGCTGGAGGAGCTGCGCAGTGGCCCCTCCATCACGGGAACGCTGGAGGCAAAGACGGAAGCGAGAGTGCGCGCGGAGCTCGCCGGGCCGGTGAAGCGCACCTTTGCGGACGAGGGCCAGCGAGTGCGGGTGGGGGCGCTACTCGCCCGCCTGGATGACACCGCAGTGCGTGACGCATACCTCTCGGCGAAGTCGGCGGTACGGAGCGCCGAGTCCGCGCTGCAGAACGCTCGACGCAACGCCGAACGGGCCTCCCGGCTCGCCCAGGCGGGAGCCCTGCCGGAGCGAGATCTGGAAACCGCGCAGCTGAACGCCACCAACGCCGAAGGCGCCCTGGCGGATGCGCAGGCCAGACTGGCCCTGGCGGGGAAGCAGCTGGCCAACACGGTAATTCGGGCACCGATCAGTGGCGCCGTCAGTGAGCGGGCAGTCGATCCGGGCGACGTGGTCCAGGTAGGCGCGGCCCTGTTTTCGCTCGTCGATCTCAGCAGCCTGCGTCTCGAGGCCACCGTGCCGGTGGAGGAGATCGATCGTCTCAAGGTCGGCTCGCCGGTGGAATTCAGCGTCAACGGTTACGACCGCCGGTTCACCGGGCGGATCGAGCGGATCAATCCGGCGGTAGATCCGGCTACCCGCCAGGTGCGGATCTACGTCGCGATCCCTAACGCCGACCAGTCGCTCGTCTCCGGCCTCTACGCCGAGGGCCGGGTAGCCACCGCTGCGCGCCGGTCGGTCGCGGTGCCCACCTCCGCAGTGGATCGCCGCGGAACGGCGCCCGTGGTTCACCGCCTCAAGGCGGGCAAGGTCGAAGTCGTCCCCGTACGCCTGGGTGTGCGGGATGAGGCCACCGAGCTGGTCGAGATCCTCTCCGGGATCACGCCCGGCGACACCGTACTGCTGGGCTCGGCCCAGGGGGTGACCGAAGGGGCCGCCGTCCGGATTACCGACGAGGAGGAGGCCAGCCGCTGATGTTTATCTCCGACTTTGCCATCAAGCGGCCCATCGTTACCGTCACCGCCATGGTGGCGCTGGTGGTCTTCGGTATCTTCGCCCTCCTGAACCTGCACACCGATGAGTTTCCCGATATCCAGCAGCCGGTTATCGGGCTCAATATTGTCTACCCCGGTGCATCTCCCTCGGAAGTCACTCGGGAGATCATCGACCCGATCGAAGACGCGATCTTCGGCATCAGCGGCGTGGACGGCGAGAAGTCCACCTGCTTCGGCACCGACGGCCTGGCCTCCTGCGCCATTTTCTTCGACTTCGAGAAGCCGATCCAGCAGGCATCGCAGGATATCCGGGACGCCATCTCCACTAAGCGGGATGATCTACCGGTCGAGATGGAGGAGCCGGTGCTCACCCGGTTCGATCCCTCCGAGCAGCCGATCATCACCATGACGCTCACCTCGGCATCGGTGCCGGCCACGACGCTGAGCCGGCTGGCCGATCCCGGCGTGGCTCGAGCTCTTCGAGCGATCCCGGGCGTGGCCCAGGTGAGCGTCGTGGGCAACATCGAACGGGAGATGACGGTCGAGGTCCAGCCCCATGCGCTGGAGGCATCTGGCGTCAGCATCTCTGAGGTGGTGCAGGCGCTTCAGTCGCAGAACCTGGCGGCGCCAGTCGGACGGCTAAACGGCGAGCTGGAGGAGCGCACCATCCGGCTGCAGGGTCGGGCGGAAGGCCCTGCCGATTTCTCCAAGCTGGTCGTGGCTGAGCGGCAGGGACAGACTATCCGGCTGGGTCAGGTGGCCAAGGTGTACGACGGCACCGAAGAGCCTCGCACGCTGGCGCTCTACAACGACCGGCAGGCCGTGGGCCTCGAGGTTATCAAGTCGAAGGGCTACAGCACGACCCAGGTCAGCGACCAGATCCGGGGCAGACTAGCCGGCCTGCAGAGCACCATGCCCGCGGGTGTGAAGCTGGAGATCGTTCAGGACGCAGGCGAGCGAGTCAGCCGGGCGGTGGCCAACGTGCAGGAGGCGCTGATCGAAGGCGCCCTGCTGACGGTGCTGGTGGTCTTTCTCTTCCTGAACTCCTGGCGCTCGACCGTCATCACCGGCCTGGCACTGCCGGTCTCGGCGCTGGCCAGCTTCATCGCCATCTGGGCCTTTGGATTTACCCTGAACACCATGTCCCTGCTCGGCCTGTCGCTCTCGATCGGGATTCTGATCGACGACGCCATTGTGGTGCGCGAGAACATCGTGCGGCACATCGAGATGGGCAAGGACCACATGCGCGCGTCGATCGAGGGGACCGACGAGATCGGACTTGCGGTGGCCGCCACCACATTCTCGATCGTTGCCGTGTTTGTGCCGGTGGCATTCATGTACGGCATCGCGGGGCAGTGGTTCAAGCCGTTTGCGTTGACTATCGCATGCGCCGTGCTGGTCTCCCTCTTCGTTTCCTTCTCGCTGGACCCGATGCTCTCGGCCTATTGGGCCGATCCCCAGACAGAAGCCCACGAGCGGCGGAATCCCATTGCGCGGGCGCTCGACCGGTTCAATCAGTGGTTCGACCGCCAGGCCGAGCGGTACCAGAGGTTGATCGCCTGGGCGCTCGATCACCGGCTCGCCATGGTGCTCATCGCGGTGGGGTCGTTCGTGGGCGCCATCGCGCTTCAGGCCACGGTCGGCGGTGCCGGATTCATTCCGGTGAGCGATCGCAGCGAAGTGAGCCTCATCGTCGAGACACCGCCGGGATCGAACCTGGAGTACACCAGGCTCAAGTCCGAAGAGGTCGCGAGAATCGCGCGGGCACACAAAGAGGTTGCCTACACCTACACCGCGGTCGGCACGCCGATTCCGCTGCGTGCTCCGGGCGTGGACCAGTCGCTGATCTACGTGCGGCTCATCCCGAAGTCCGAGCGAAACATCAGCCAGGATGAGCTGGGCAGCATCTTGCGTCGGGAGCTGGGACGGATAGGCGGTGCCAGCGTCTCGGTGTTCACCAGCGGCTTCGGTGGTGCCATGAAGCAGATCCAGATCGAGATGCGGGGTCAGGATCCAACCGTCCTGACCCGTCTGGCCTCGCGGGCCGCGGAGTTGGTGCGGAAGGTTCCCGGTGCGGTGGATGTGGGGCTGTCGACCCGCGGCGAGCGGCCGGAGCTGGTGGTGGAGCTCAACCGAGGGCTCGCGGGCTCGCTTGGGGTGACCGTGGCGCAGGTTGCGCAGTCGCTGCGCCCTGCTTTCGCCGGTATCGACGCGGGTGACTGGGTCGACCCCACCGGTGAGACGCGCGACGTGACCGTGCGGCTGGCGCCCGAGGCCCGGCGGCGGACGATCGACCTGGAGCGCCTGCCGCTGGCGATCACCGGCGCGGACGGGAGGCCGGTAACTTTGCCGCTCGGTCAGGTGGCCAGGATCAGCGAGGCAATCGGCCCGGCACAGATCAACCACCTCAACCGCGAAACGGTGGTCAATGTCCAGGCAAATGTGCAAGGACGCTCGCTCACCGAGGTTACTCAGGATATCAACCTCGCGCTGGAGAGCCTGCGGCTGCCACCCGGCTACCGGATCACCCAGGGCGGGGAAGCGCGAGATCAGGCGGAAGTGTTCACCCGCATCTTCACCGCGCTCGGGGCCGCCGTGCTGTTGATGTACCTGATTCTCGTGATCCAGTTCGGCTCTTTCCTCGATCCGCTCGCGATCCTGATCTCATTGCCACTCTCGCTGATCGGAGTCGTGCTGGCATTGATCATCACCGGCGACACGCTCAACATCATGAGCCTGATCGGGGTGATCCTCCTGATGGGGATCGTGGCCAAGAACGCGATCCTGTTGATCGACTTTGCGAAGTGGGAGCACGAGCGCGGGACACCGTTGCGCGAGGCGCTGATCGAGGCCGGCAGGATCCGGCTCCGGCCCATCATGATGACGACCATCGCTCTGATTGCCGGCATGATTCCGGTGGCACTGGGCCGCGGAGAGGGAGCCGATTTCCGCGCCCCCCTGGGCCGGGCGGTCATCGGCGGCGTGATCACGTCCACTCTGCTGACGCTGCTGGTCATCCCAACGGTCTACGAGATCCTGGACAACTTCCGCTCATGGATGACCGAGAAGGTGTGGAGGCGGGTGATCCGGCCGACCTCGAAGCCGGCCGAGATACCCGAGTCCCACTAGGAGGCAACCCCGTCCAGTGAAGCCCGGCACCCCACGCGCTGGCCGGCTGGCATCCTAGGGCGCCCCCGGGTCCGCCGCCCGCTGGCGTACCGGCCAGTCCTGTACCACTATACAAGCAGTTGTTCAGAGCCTTCCCGCAGCACGAATCCATTGAGGAGCTCCCTGATTTGCCTGGCCGCTGGGTGACCTGCGTGCTCGCCACGGTCCTTCTGGCTTCCGCCTGTGGGGGCGGGACCTCGCTCCCAGGACCGGCCGTGGTCACCTTTCCGGTCAGCGCGCTCGGAGCGGAGGGCCAGGTCCTGGTACGGCAGCTCGCGCGATTCATGAAAGAGAACCCCGCAATCAAGGTGGTGCAGCGGGTAACGCCGGACGGGGCTGACCAGAAGCACCAGCTCTATGTGCAGTGGCTCAACGCCGGCGCCAGCGATCCCGACATTCTCCAGTTGGATGTGATCTGGACGCCCGAGTTCGCCGCGGCAGGGTGGATCCTCCCGCTCGACCGGTTCATGCCGGACACCGCCGCCTTCTTCCCCTCGACCATTACGGCCAATCGGTGGCGGGACAGCCTCTATGCGCTGCCCTGGTTTGCCGACGTGGGCATGCTGTACTGGCGCACGGACCTGATGAATCACCCGCCTGCCACGTTCGACGAGCTGATCCAGCAGGCTCAGCGGGCCCGGCAGAAGGGCGGCCCCCGCTACGGCTTTGTCTGGCAGGGGGCGCGGTACGAGGGGCTGATTACGACTTTCCTCGAGTATCTCGGAGCATACGGCGGCCGCATCCTAGACGGTGGCCGAGTCCTGGTCAGCTCGGAGGCTGGGCTGCGGGCCCTGACCGAAATGCGGGATGAGATTTATCGGTTTGGGGTGGTGCCAACGACCGTGCTCACCTGGCACGAGGAAGAGACCCGGTTCGCTTTCCAGAATGGCGAGGCAACCTTCATGCGGAACTGGCCCTACGCCTATCCCCTGATGCAGGACAGCGCCGAGTCCCGTGTGGCCGGGAAGTTCGCGGTGGCGCCGATGCCGGCCGGACCGGGCGGCACCCATACGGCGGCAATAGGCGGCGCGCAGCTGGCCATCAATCGGCGGACTGAGCATCCCGAGGCGGCCTGGGCGGTGATCGACTATCTCACTCAACCGGAGCAGATGCGCGAGCGCGCGGAGGTCGTAGGTCAGTTCCCCACCCGCACAGCCCTCTACGATGACCCTGATCTTGCATCCGGGCTCGCCATCCCACCGGCAATGGTCCGCCGCATCATCGAGTACGCTATTCCCCGGCCGGTTACACCGATTTATACCCAGCTTTCGGAAATCCTTCAAATCAACATCCACCGGGCCCTCACCCGGCAGGCGGAGCCGGCCGCGGCACTGGCCCGTGCTCAGGCCGAGATGCAGCGGGTGCTGAACCGGGCCGGACTCGGCACGGGAGAGCCGGTTGCCGGCCGCTAATCCCCGGTCCAGCATGGAGCGCCAGGAGGCTCGCGTAGCCTGGACGCTCGTTCTCCCCGCGGTCCTCACCATCCTGCTCGTTGCGTTGTTCCCTCTCCTCTGGACGGTGTGGGAATCGCTTCACCTCCACGACCTCCGAATGCCCTGGCTGGGGAAGCCGTTCGTCGGCATCGACAACTATGTCGAGGCGTTCGGCGATCCACGGTTCTGGGCCGCGCTCGGGCATACGGCGTTCTTCGCTGTGACCAGCGTGGGACTGGAGCTGATCATCGGACTCTGGCTGGCGCTGGCCCTGAACCGCGCCTTCCGTGGCCGTGGTCTGGTGCGAGCAGCGGTGCTGGTGCCCTGGGCCATTCCGACCGTGGTGTCGGCCCTGCTCTGGCGCTTCATGTTCGAGGGCCAAACCGGAATCGTGAACAGCGTACTGGTGGGTGTTGGAGTGCTGAAAGAGCCGGTGGTGTGGTTCATTCACCCGGCGGCGGCCTGGGTGCCGGTCGTCCTGGCCGACGTCTGGAAGACCACTCCGTTCGTGGCATTGCTGCTCCTGGCCGGGCTGCAGAATATCGACGCCTCGCTCTATGAAGCGGCGCGCATCGACGGCGCCACTGCCTGGCGCCAGTTCCGCCACGTGACGCTGCCGCTCCTGAAGCCAGCCATTCTGGTCGCTCTCATATTCCGCACGCTGGATGCCTTTCGGGTATTCGATCTCATCTATGCTCTGACTGGCGGAGGGCCCGGGACCTCCACGGAGCCGATCGCGCTGTATACCTTCAACGCGCTCCTGCAGAATCTCCAGTTCGGCTATGGCTCGGCCCTCTCGGTGATCGTCTTTCTCATCACCTTCTGCCTCGCGATGGTTTACATCAAGCTGCTGGGCGCGGAGCTGACGGGAGGAAAGCGGTGAGGGAGCGAAGCTGGTGGCCGGTGATTGTGCTCGCCCTGCTGGTTGGGGCCAGCGCCTTCCCCTTTTACTGGGCCATCCTGTCGTCATTCACGCCCGAGTCCAGGCTGTTTCAACAGCCGTCGCTGCTGCCGAGCAACCTCGTGCTCGACCACTACCGGGCGCTGTTCACCGAGCGAAGCTTCTGGCTGCCGATCCGCAACTCGCTCATCGTGGCCGGTGCCACGACGATCTTCTGCGTATCGCTTGGCGCGCTCTGTGCTTACGCGCTGGCTCGGCTCGAGTTCAAGGGAAAGGCCCCGCTTCTCGGGGCGATACTGGCCGTGGGCATGTTTCCCCAGATCTCTGTGGTCTCCCCGCTCTATCTGCTGCTGCGTGAGCTCCATCTCATCAACACCTATCCCGGTCTGGTGCTGCCGTACCTGACTTTCGCCATGCCGCTGACCGTGTGGCTGCTGGTAGGGTTCTTTCGCCAGCTTCCGGGAGAGCTGGAAGAGGCGGCAATGGTGGACGGGGCCGGCCGGTTAAGGGCGTTCTGGGAGGTGATCGTACCCCTGGCGGTGCCTGGCATCGCAACCACGGCCATCCTTACGTTCGTGTACAGCTGGAACGAGTTTCTCTTTGCGCTCTCGTTCACGCTTGGGCCGGAGCGGCAGACAGTGCCGGTCGCCATTGCGCTCTTCCGGGGGCAATATCAGGTGCCCTGGGGCCAGATTCTCGCTGCCGCCGTCATCGCCACATTGCCGGTGACTCTACTGGTGCTCGCCTTCCAACGCCGGATCGTGCAGGGACTCACTGCCGGCGCGGTGAAAGGGTAACCATGGCTTTGGTTCGCCTGGAGGGGGTGGGCAAGACCTACCCCAACGGTCATGTGGCCGCGAAAGGGCTCGACCTGGAGATCCGCGACGGCGAGTTCATGGTGCTGGTGGGACCATCGGGCTGCGGGAAGAGCACGGCGCTGCGGATGATCGCGGGCCTGGAGACACCCACCTCAGGCCGGATCATGATCGGCGATCGCGATGTGACGTCGGTGCCGCCGCAGGATCGGGACATCGCGATGGTCTTTCAGACTTATGCGCTCTACCCCCACATGACAGTGCGGGAAAATCTCGCGTTCGGCCTTCGTATGCGCGGGACCGCTCCCGAGGTCATCGAGAAGCGGGTGCAGGAAGCATCGCGCGCACTTGGGCTGGACCCGGTGCTGGGCCGCCGGCCGGCGCAGCTCTCGGGCGGGCAACGCCAGCGAGTGGCGCTCGGCCGCGCCATCGTCCGCGAGCCCAAGGTCTTCCTGTTCGATGAGCCGCTCTCCAACCTCGACGCAAAGCTCCGGGTAGAGACCCGGGCCGAGCTGGCGCGCTTGCATCGCCGGCTCGGTGCTACAGTCGTCTACGTTACCCACGACCAGGAAGAGGCCATGACTCTGGGCTGGCGGGTGGCTGTTATGCGGGATGGGTTCCTTCAGCAGGTGGCGCCACCCATGGAGCTGTATCGCGGCCCGGCCAACCGGTTCGTTGCGGAGTTCGTCGGATCGCCGGGAATGAACTTCCTGCCGGGAAACGCGGTGGCGGGTATAGGTCAGACACCATCGGGCACGACACTCGGTGTCCGGCCGCACGACCTCACCATCGTTGCGCCGGGAGCAGGGGATGCTGACGCCTGGGTGGACGTGGTGGAGTCGAGAGGCAGCGAGCTGCTGGTCTACCTGCGCATGGGCGCCACCGGTGACGGGGCGGAGTTGCGGGTGGTGGCCCCGCCGGAGCCTCAGATCGAGGAGGAACGGACGGTCGGCGTGAGGTTCGACCGCACCCGCCTCCATTGGTTCGAGGTGGAGACGGGACGAAGGGTGGGGTGAGCGGCTTGCAATGACCGAACAAGCCAGGAGGGTGCAGCGCATTTATCTGCTGCTGACGCTGCTCTCCACCCTCGCGGCGTCCTTCATATGGGGCATCAACACTCTCTTCCTGCTCGATGCCGGCCTCAACAACGCCCAGGCCTTCGGGGCCAATGCATTCTTCACCGCGGGGATGGTGATCTTCGAGGTCCCGACGGGAGTGCTGGCTGATACCTGGGGCAGACGGGCCTCCTATCTGCTCGGCGCGGCTACCCTCCTGGTCTCCACGCTCCTGTATCTCGTCATGTGGCGCACGCACGCACCCCTCTGGGGTTGGGCGATCGCCTCCGTGCTCATCGGCCTCGGCTTCACGTTCTTCTCCGGGGCTACCGAGGCCTGGCTGGTCGATGCTCTGGCCTTCAGCGGCTTCAAGGAAGGCCTCGAATCGGTGCTGGCCAGAGGCCAGATCGTCGGGGGCGCAGCCATGCTGGCCGGCTCGGTTGCCGGTGGACTCATCGCTCAGTCAACCAACCTGGGCGTCCCGTATGTGCTCCGCTCGGTGGTGCTCGCCGCAACGCTGGTAACAGCGTTCTTCCTCATGAGGGACATCGGGTTTTCGCCTGCCCGGGGAAAGCGACCATGGGAAGAGATCCGGCAGGTGTTGCAAGCCTCGGTCGACAACGGATGGCGAAACCCCCCGGTGCGCTGGCTTATGCTGGCCGCCCTGTTCGCCGGAGGGGTAAATATCTTCGCCTTCTACGCTCTCCAGCCGTACCTGCTCCAGCTCTATGGCGACCCCAAGGCGTTCGGCGTTGCCGGGCTGGCGGCGGCCATATTCGCGGGCACGCAGATGCTCGCCGGCGTCATCGCGCCTCGAGTGCGCCGGCTGGTTGGCCGAAGAACCCACGCGCTGATTCTGGCCTCCGTGCTGGGCACCGGCTCGCTGGCCCTGCTCGGCCTCACCTCGAGCTTCTGGAGCGCGATCGTCCTGCTGTTTGTCTGGGGCCTGACCTTCTCCATGACCGTCCCCATACGACAAGCGTACCTGAACGGGATCATTCCCTCCCAACAACGCGCCACCGTGCTGTCATTCGACAACCTGATGGCGTCAGCCGGTGGCGTGGTGGCGCAGCCTGGGCTGGGACGGCTGGCGGATGTCCGAGGCTATCCCGAGGCCTATGTCGCGAGTGCCGTCATCCAGATGGCGGCGGTGCCGTTCCTGCTTCTGGCACGGCGGGAGGATGCGCCTCCGGACCGGGCCGCTGATTAGTGTGGCAACTGTGAGAGCACGAACTCTACAGCCAGGTCGGTGGTGTTCCAGAGCTGCACATCCGAGCTGGTGCCGTACCTGATCGGCAGCAGCCTGTCTCCTGCGATCCTATAGCTCCAGAGCTCATTGTGCCCCAGGCCGGACGCGTCGACCGCTCTGGTGGTGCGTTCGACTGCGCGCTGAAGGGCACTGACGTATGAATCGCGCGCTGCGTCGCCCGGTGCTCCGTCCTGGTCGGAAGTTGCTGCGATCCCGTTGGCGAGACCGAGGAAGAGGAGATTCACCTCGCGTCCCCAGACCACTCTGGGTGAGTGGTAGGTGTCGGCCCGGAAGCGGTCCCAAATCCGACGTGAGGCATACGCGTCGTTGGCCACGACCGGACCCAGGCCATCGACCAGGAGACCCACCGGATAGTGAGCCGTAAAGGGCGCCAGATCGCGAAGCACCGTTTTCGGGTCTCGTGTGGTTCCCAGGAAGAGACCAGTCGCCGGATCGGTGTTGACCACCGGAATCGGCATCCCGGCCGCGTCGAGCGAAAGCGCGAGAAAGGAGAGGGAGTCTCTGATCGCTCCCCGTTTGGCCAGGAGCCCCCTCCAGTAGCTTCCCTCTGCCTGGGGTAGCCAGGCCAGCTTGGCACTCACCCGTTGTTGCAGCTCCTCCGGTCCCAGCGTCACTTCGAAGTGCCGGCGTGCGCCCTTCCAGGTCTCGATTGCCCGGTCCAGGGCCGCGGGGTCGGCCAGGTACGCCGCGAGCTGCGCTCCGCCGGTCGTGGGCGAAAAGGAGCGGATGTCTTCCTTGCCGAGCCCCAACTGCGGTAGGGCGACCAGAATCAACCGGATGGATTCCAGTGCCTGCGGGGCCCAGATGGCGTTGACGTCCATCGCGAAGCGGCCGCCGGCATAGCCGGCATCGCTGTCACGCCAGCTGGCGGACCGCCAGTGCGCGGCGTCGCGCCGGGGAAAGCTGACCAGGTTGGTGGCTCGAGGATCGTCCACGTAAGGACGAGTCCACGCGGCCAGCAACGCCATCTCGCGGAGCAGCAACGCCACCCGGGGGCCGCGTCCATCGGAGCTGTCGTAGAGAAAGGCGCGCTTCTGTCCGGCGGGCACAGTGGTGTCGCCGAGGTATCGGGCAGTGAGCACCGGCAGCTGGAACTCGTCATCGATCATATGATAATTCTCGCGGGTCTTCTGCAGCTCGCCGAGGACGGACCGGGCTTGCTGGAGCAGACTATCCGCTTTCGGCCGATGCCCGGCCCGCGACGCACGGCGGTACCCGGTGATGAGGGAGTCGTAGACCACGGCGTTCTCCCGGATCGCCTGGCCGCCGAGCGCCTCCTCGTGGCTCACGTCGCCCCCGGGTCCCAGCTTCCGCAGGACGCTCGCCAGGACATGCTCCGACATTCCGGCCGTCCAGATGGGCCGCATCATGAGGGCGGTCATCATCATGTCCCGGCCGAAATAGGTGGCGAAGTTGGGCAGGCCGGCCATGAGCTTCTCTTTGGAACTCAGCAGCTCGACCGCCCGCACCTGGCGCTCCATCCGGCGATAGCGAACTTTGCCGGGATCATCGGTGGCAGCCGCAGCCTGGGCCAGGAATGCCAGGAAAGCCGGATTGAAGATCTCGTTGCGCTGGAGCGGGGTAAGCGGCGGGGCATCGGTCGTAACCTTCACAGCGAAGCTGATCCGGGCCCCCGGTCGTGTGCGAATCGAAATCCTTTCGCCGCTTACCTGAACCTTGGCTCGGCGGGAATCCACCCCCAGTTCCAGGCCGAGCCGGTTGCGCCCATCGAGTGAGGCCCGGTCGACGCGCACGGTGCAGGAGCTAACAGCGCACCGGAGCATGACAGCGGGCCCGAGCCGCGACCGCAGCGTCTCGCTATCGGGCGCGCGCAGCAAGGCGAGATGCCGGTTGCGTTCCGGGGCAGGAAGCCGGGCTACATCCGCCACCAGCAGTGATTCCTCGGTCACCCGAAACGGTGGGAGCGTTAACGGCTGCAGATGGCGCTTGGCGTATTGGTAGTCGCGCTCGAGTCGCATGGAGCCCAGGAGAAAGCCACCCACCTCGATGTGTGATGCATCCGCTGTCAGGCGGTACTCGATGCTTCGGCTGGTTGTTCCCTCCGCGACTTCTGCTCCCACGGCTTCCCAGTTCAATCGGGCCGCACGACCAGCCGCGTCACGCACGGTGAATCCGGCGCTTTCGTTGGCAGCGTCGGCCCACAGGGTGACGACCCGCCCGCCCCGCGGCTCGAGGTACACCTGGACGGCGTTCTGCTTCGAGTCGCGATAGAACCGGGTCTGGTATCCCTGATACGAAGCGGTGTCATCGAGACCGGCCTCGGGGAAGTCGAGTACCGGAAGTACCTGTAGTCCTGCTCGGGGGGCCTGCGCGACCAGTCCCGACGGCCCGAGCAGGAGGAAGCCCAATCCCAGCGTCCGTATTATCATCGTTGGTTCGGCGTCTGGCTGGGGACGATGCGCCGCCCAGACGCATCCACGATGACATCATAGCGCTTGCCTCTCACGTGAATATTTCGGAGGGCCAGCCGCTTAACGCTCGATGGCAGGACCGGAGCAAACAGCGGCTCCAGTCCACGCTCGCCCAACCTGAGGCCGGTCCAGCCGTAAATTACCTGCTGCAGGAAGCCGCCCGCGCCGGTCACGAAGTTGACCGCGTCGTTGGAGGGTGTCTCCGAGAGCATCAGAAACGGACCCTTGAGATGGGTGCGATAGCTGAACGGCAATAGCGAGTCCACCATCGCGCGATCGTTGAGCTCGGCCGCGCCCACGGCCAGGATGGTGGAGCCCATCATGGCCCCCGGACCCCTTTTCAACAGCTCCGCAAAGGCCTGCTCCAGCTGAGCCCGCTTGGCCCGCGGACTCATCGGTACGGCCAGCGGATAGCTCAGGAGTGGCGTGACCCATCCGAGGGTGGAATCCGGGGCTCCCTCGTACGTGCGAAAGAAATGGCTCACCGAGTCATAGGGCAGGTGCAGCTTGGAGGCGAGCAGGCTCCAGCGCGGGTCAGTCGGCTTTCCCAGCCGCCTGCTGGCGGCTCCGGCGATCTCCAGGTTCCTGCGGGCCACGGCGTTGGTGTAGGCGTCGTCGGTCACGCCGATCAATCCCTCCGCCACCGACACCACGTTCTCGATATGACAGCGCTCGTCTGAGCTACCGCAGGTCGAGCGGCTCACCCAGAAATCGGCGGTCTCCCGGATGACCGGAAAGCCCTCATCAGCCAGCCAGGTGGAGTCGCCGGTGGCGAGATAGTATTGCCATTGAGCCAGGGCGACGTCCCCGGTGACGTGAATCTCGGAGCGCGCGTTCTGAATGGCGAAGCGCGGCGTGGTCTCCTCACCCCGCTCATCTGCCTCCCAGGGATACATGGCGCCGCGGAACCCGTTTGCTCGTGCGTTCTGGCGAGCCGCTGAGAGCGTGCGCCCGCGGAAGGCCACCAGAGAGTGCGCCACGTCGGGATGCGTCAGGAGCAGTGAGGGGAACATCCAGGTATCGGAGTCCCAGAAGATGTGACCATAGTACCCACCACTGGACAGTCCCATCGGCGGAATGCCGAGCCTGGTTCCGGAATCGGCGCTGCACAGCAGGTAGAAGAGCATGGAGCGGACCACGCGCTGGAGCTCCGGGTTTCCCTCCACTTCGATATCGGTCTCCCACCGCCGCATCCACGCCCGGGCGTTGTCCGCGGCCAGCCGATCGAACCCGCGGGCTCGACCGTCTTCCACTTCCTGAGTGGCGCGGTCGAGCGGCCGTTGAGCCTCAGCTGACGACACGGCGCTTCCCACCTGGGTGAACGAGTAGGTCCGGCCGGGAGACGCATCGAAGGCGATGTCGACCAGGGCGGTGTCACCGGAGGCAGTGGTTGTCGGCTTCGGGTTCGGGAGGTCGAGGGCCCAGGTGATGGCCAGGGCCTGGGCCAGCACGGTGGTGCGACCGACCGGGGTAGAGGTCATCGACAGGCGGGCCCCTCGAGGCTCGGGCTCTGCCTGCCGGGAGCGTATGACCACCTGCCCGGGGTACCAGACATCGGAGGGCTTCCACGCCGGGTCCGACCGCTCCAATCTGGCGAGTGCCAGCCGGCGCGGAGGGGGCCACCCGATGAGCGCGAACCGGACCCGCATCCGGCCGGCGTGCTGCGGAGTGAGGTCCAGCCGGGTGGCGGTCAGAGTGGGGTCGGCCCGGGATATGAGGGTTTCGACTCGGAGCGACGTGCTTCGACTTCCATTGAGCCAGGTGTAGCTGGTGCGCGCCAACCCGGTCCGCATGTCGACCAGCTGACGGTAGGCCCGCAGCGCCGTATCCGGCGGTTGCTTCATCTCGATCCAGCGATTGCCGTCGAACACCCCGATGGCATTCCACGCCGGGATGGCTACGATGCGCGGCACATCGGCCGGCGCCTCCTCGTAAAGCCCTGCCCGATAGGAGGCCGCGGGACCGATGCCGAGCGGCGGGATAACAACGCCGAGTCGGCCATTCCCAATGAATGGGGAAGGCGAGCGGTGGGGGTTGCCGGTGCTGAGGAGGAAGGTGGAGTCCGGGGTGGCCCGCTGCTGTGCCTCCAAACGAGCGCCCCGAAACGCGAGTACACCCCACAGCGCAGCCAGCAGCGTGGCGGTAGCTCTTATCATCATACTCCTTAGCACACCGGCGGCGGCCACAGTGGCCCGCCGCCGGCGCTGCGATTCGTCAAAGTTGCTGATGTGCTACTACCGACCGCCTCCAAAATCATACTCCAGCGATGCCTGGATGCGGCGGGGGAGAAGGGGCCTGGCCAGGAAGATGGGAGCGCCGCCGGTGCTGAGGAGGCGCGGATTTCCTTCCTCGAGACCCTTGCTCTGGAAAGCGTTCAGGACATCCACGTTGACTCTGGTTCCGGCCCCCGGAATCGCAAAGCCGGCGCCAAGGTTGAAGTAATTGTAGGAAGGCAACGTGGTACCGACAGCGAAGTCGGCAAAGCGCGAAGCGACGTAGTGCCAATCGGCCTTGAGCTGCAGACCGGCTACACGCTGGGGTGAAAAGATAACCGCCAGGTTGCCGATGGCCCGCGGGACACCGTTAATTCGGCTGCCGATGTCGGCCCCGGAGGCAAGATCCGCCTCGAGGAACGTGCCATTGCCGATGAGCTGGAGCCCCTCAACCGGGCTGACAAATGCCTCGACCTCGGCGCCATAGGCGCGGTTTTCAGGAGCGGTGAGGATGGTCCAGGTGGTCGCGTTAGTCACCGGATCCACTACTGCCCCCTGGCTGACGATGTTCTTGAGCTTGGTATAGAAGCCGTTTACCGTCACGCCCACCCGCCCGAAGGCGTACTTCACGCCGAGCTCTCCCGACAATACTTCGCGGGAGTCGAACAGGTCTACTTGCTGCTGGGCAGACGCGTTCAGAAACTCGTCCAGCGCCGGCATCTTGTAACCCCGGGCGCCAGAGCCGTACACCGAGAACTTCTCGTTGACGCGGTAGTTGAGTCCGAGCGAGCCGGACCAGTCGGTAATTCCCCGGCTGAAGTTCCTGAAGCTGTTGTTGCCGAAGGTCTGGATGTCGTAAGTGGTGGTCGAATCCAGGTCCATGTCGAACGAGGAAGTGTTCTCTGAACGCTGGACGAAAGTGTTGTACTCCACCCTGACGCCCAGGTCGGCGCGGAGTCGCTCAGCGAGCTGCACCTCCCCGCCAACGACACCGGATACCACAGTGGTCTGGCCGGTTCCATTCACGTAGTTGGAGATTTCCTTCCGGAAACCGTTCCGCGTGACGTTCAGCGGGGCACCGCCACCTGCAGGCGTGACCACTAAATCGAGGAAGCGTGGGTTGTCACGCACATCGGTCAAAATGTCGGTGAAGAACCAGCGATTGTCCTGGGTGTAATTGGCAAAGTATCCGCCAACCGACAGTGAATGCTTTCCAAAGCCCCGCCGCAATGAGAGCTGGTTCTGAACCGCGGTGAGCGGCTTCTCCACGTGCCACTCGCCACCTGGTGCGACAAGGCCATTCGGAGTGTCGAACGGCAGCGGATTCCCGGCGGCATCGTCGTGGTTGGTAAAGAAGTACTGTCCGGTACTGCCGGCCGGAAGACCAAGCCCGCCAGAGGTAGTAATGAAATCTTGCGCCGACATTACATTGAACGGCAGAAGCGCGTTCCACTCCTGATCGTTCCGCATGACCTGAGCTATGTTCTGGAGATTCCACTTGTCCGAAAGGTCGAGTGTCACATCCGCGGTGAACCACGTGGCGTCAGTCCTGAGCCCGTTATCCAGGGGCAGGATCAGATCGTTCCCGGGCGTGGTGATGCGAAGATCCAGCCCCTCCGGCGTGTTCATGGAGCCATAGTCGCTGAACCCGGGGACGTACTCAGGATCAGACGGATTGGCGAACGGAAGCGGAAGAATGAACTGGTTGCGGTCATTGATATGCTTGACCGAGAAGCGGAGGTGCCCGTTGTCCAGCATTCGGGTGACGCTTGCCTTGAGCTGCCCGCCACGGATGCCGGGGTAGCCCGGGCTACGCACTCCGTTGTCGTAGCGGTAGAACCCGCCCGCATTGAACCGCCAGTCGTTTCCCAGCGGTCCATTGAGATTGAGGTCATAGCGCGCCAGGCCCTTGGTCGCTCCCGTGGCGCGCATGGTACCACCGAAGACCTCCCCACCTGTCTTATTGATAAAATTTACGATAGCGCCCGGAGTGTTTGACCCGAAAAGCGGTGAGCTGCCCCCTCGGACCACTTCCATCCGCTCGATGTTGGTATCGAAGCGGAACAGGTTGTCGGCGTTCATGAAGAACGTGTGCATCGTGGGGAAGACGGGAAGCCCATCCTCCAGAAAGGCTACGTACTCCACACCGAGAATGCCGCGCATGGTGATGTTCTGGTTTACCTCACCGCCCGAGCTTTCGACCCGGGTGAAGCCGGGCACGTAGCGGAGCATCTCGGTAGTGCTGCGCGGCGCCGAGGCCTGGATTTCCGATGCGGTGAGGGTAGTGACAGCGACGCTGGCATCCAGGTTCATGCGCGGGGTCTGGGTGCCGGTGACCACCATGGTCTGGAGTTGGAGTGGGTCGCGGCGAAGGGTGAAGTTATGGATGGTCCTCCGCCCCGCTCCCACTTCCACGCTCTCCGACTCCGGCCTGTATCCCAGCAGCCGGCCCTGAAGTGAGTAGCTGCCCGCGGGAACTCGCGGGAGCACGTACTCGCCGTTCGAGCGCGTCTGCGTTCCCATCGTGGTCCCCGGAATGGCCACCTGGGCCCCGCCGAGGGGTGTCCCCTGGTCGTCGACCACTGTCCCGGCGATGCTCCCGGTCTGATCGCCTTGCGCGGACGCGGTCGATGTTCGGCCGGCTAGGAGCGCGAGCAGCAAGGCGGCCGCCAGAGTGATGGGGCGACCCAGGGACGTTGGTCGAGCAGAACGCGAGCTCCAGATCATAGCGGCATCCCTCCAGTTTCTCGAAAATTTCGCGATCGAGCGCACCTCACGAACGTGTGGCGAGCACTGCGGTGGGTGGGGGGCGTCTACGGACATAGGACTGGGTGGGACGCCAGGCAGGAATCCCAGAGCCATAGTGCCACTTTCCGGGGAGCCCGTCAACCGCCTCCGTTTCAGTTCTCCCCGCCGAGTCGGCGCTCTCTCAGCTCCCTTTCTTACCATGCGCGGCCGGTATAGGGTGCGGGCCAGAGGTATCTCTCCGCCCCAGCCAGGTAGCCAGCAGCAGCAATAGACCAAAGGCGAGCATGACCAGCCCCCACCACAGATTGATGTTTACCGACATGGAGCGGGCATAGTGGGTGGGATCGCCGGCCGTGGCTAATCCGTAGACGGTCAGCACGAGCCCCAGGGAGGCGAACAGGCCACCGATGGGGAGCCGTACATCCAAACCACTTGAGGTGCTCACTGTAACTCCTAGAAGAATACGAAGTTGAGTGCCGCTGTAAGCGCGAGGACCGCCACGCCAAGAACCCACGGGCGCCGGATCCATGGCAGGTCTTTATCGGTCGATCGCGGGGTCAACGAATACACTAGGCCCCGCAGCTCCTCCGTGGGTCTCGGTCTTGTGGCGAGGCTGACGAGGATCGTCACCACGAAGCACGTGCTCCAGGCGATGATCGCTGTCCAGAACGTCTGGGCCAGCTCGCTGGGGTAGGTGTGCAGCACGCCGAAGAAGCCGCCTTTGACGCCGGGCTGGGCTCCGGCAGGAAGGTTCAGCCCGTGATGGATCGCAGCGGCGATGGTCCCGGAAAGAAGGCCGGCGAACGCACCGTGCCCGGTGCTCCTGCGCCAGAACATGCCGAGCGCGAAGGTGGCAAATAGCGGGGCATTCACGAAGGCGAAGACCAGCTGAAGCAGGTCCATGATGTTATTGAAGGCACTCGCCAGGTAGGCCGCGGCGATGGAGAGCAGGATCCCGCCCACAGTCGCGATCCGCCCCATCATCAGGTAATGCACGTCGGAGGCGCCGCGCCGGATGTGACTCTGATAGATGTCGTAGGTCCAGACGGTGTTGAATGCCGTCACGTTTCCCGCCATGCCGGACATGAACGAGGCCAGGAGGGCGGTGAGTCCGAGGCCGAGCATGCCGGACGGGAAAAGGTGCACCAGCATCATCGGCGTGGCCAGGTCGTAGTCGAGCACCACTCGTCCGGTCGCATCCAACAGCGGAGCCCCATCGGCGGCTAGCTTGGCGGGGACGAGCCCTTGTCCGGATGCGGCGTACTCCGCACCGAGCACCAGAGCTATCATGCCGGGGAGGATCACCAGAAATGGGAAGAGCATCTTGGGTACGGCGGCGATCAGCGGGGTGCGCCGCGCGGCGGTCATCGAATCGGCCGCCATGGCGCGCTGCACCACCAGGAAATCGGTGCACCAATACCCGAATGAGAGCACGAACCCGAGCCCCATGACCAGCCCGAACCACTCGACCCCGATCGGGTTGCTGGCCGAGTCGCCCAGGTTGGACCACGCCGAGGTGTAGGCATTGGCTGGATACCCGCGAGCGGTGGACACCTCTGCCAGACGGGCAGTCAGTCCCTCCCATCCGCCGACCGCATTGAGGCCAAGCCAGACCAGGGGGATGAACCCGAACACGATGAGGAAGAACTGAAGGACTTCGTTATAGATGGCACTGGTGAGCCCGCCCAGCAGGACGTAGGAGAGCACGATCACCGCCGAAACCAGGATACTGACGTCGAAGCTCCACCCCAGGAGGAGATTGAAGAGTTTGCCCATGGCGTACATCGAGACGCCTGAGGAAAAAATGGTCATGGCGGCAAACGAGACCGCGTTCAACGTCCGGGTCTTCTCATCAAATCGAAGCCGGAGGTACTCGGGAACTGAGCGGGCGCGCGAGCCGTAGTAAAACGGCATCATGAAGAGTCCCACGAACACCATGGCGGGGATGGCACCGACCCAGTAGAAATGGCTGGTCGCGATGCCATACTTGGCGCCCGAGGCCCCCATCCCGATGACCTCCTGGGCGCCGAGATTGGCCGAGATGAAGGCGATCCCGGTAATCCACGCCGGCAGCGAGCGACCGGACAGGAAGAAGTCGGTGCTGGTGCGCATGACGCGCCGAAGAATCCAACCCACACCCAGCACGACGACAAAGTAGATCGCCATGATGGCGTAGTCGACGCTCGTAAGATTGGTAATCGGAGTGGCCGGCATGTCGCTCCGTTCCGAAGACTCAGGCTCGTGGGGTTGGTGTCGAACGTCTCGCTGGCAGGAAGTGCTGAACCATACTGTCACCGTAATTGTGGTGAGTCAACTGGCCGGCGCGGTCTTCCGCTCACTCCAGGAGATACTGCACGGTCGACACCACTCGCACGATCTTCTGGAGCTGACCACCCTCGTTAACGCCAGGCGCCTGATCCCGCGGCAGAATCACGAAAATGCCCTGGTTCGCATAGCGGATATCCCCCAGCGAAGTGCGTGAGTCGGCGGCGAATTGCTGAGCGGCGGCGCGCGCGTTGGCAGTTGCTTCCGCCACCATGGCGGGCTTCAGCTGATTGAGCTTGGTAAATACAAACGTGGGGCCGCCGACTCCGTACTCTCCGCTGGAGGAGAGAATCACGCCGGCCGACACCAGCTCACTCACCCGCTGGCTGGCGGCCAGTACTACGTCAGGCTTGTCCGACCGGACCATCACCGTCTGCTGAATGACGAAACGAGTGCCGCCGCGCTCGCCCTGAAAGCGGTTGGCCTCGGCATCGGAAACCTCCAGCGCCAGCAGCTGCACCGCGGCCGTATCGATGCCGTGCCGGGAGAGAAAGGTGTACACCGCCCGGGTGTCTTTGGTGATCTCAGCCTGGGCCACGCTCAGATCATTCCCGGTACTCACGAAGCGCAAAGGCCAGAGCGCCAGGTCCGCCGCCACCTGACGCTCAGCCAGGCCCTTCACCTCCACGTAGCGGCTTGCCGTCCGTCCCCGGAGGAAGCCGTGTCCGACGAACCAGCCGCCCAGCGCAAGGCCCCCGGCCAGGACGAAGGCGGACAGTGCCGTGCCGTCCCCGTAACGGGGCGCCGGGCTCATCGGATTCCCACCAGTCCGCGGCAGGCCTCGATCAGCTTGGCCGGATCGTATCCCACGCCGTCCTTGAACACGATGGCCACGTTCCGGATCTCGGCCGGCCGGGCAATCGGGTCTCCCTTGATGACGACCAGGTCGGCGAGCTTGCCCGGGGCAATGCTTCCCAGCCGCTTGTCTTCGCCCAGTATGATGGCGCCATTGAGGGTCATGATACGAATGGCCTCCACCGGAGTGAAGCCGGCCTCGATCAGCAGCTCGTAATTGCGCTGATCGCCGAAACCGGGGAGCGCCCCGCCGTTCCCGGTCGGATCGACACCGGCAGCGAGCAGGCCGCCTGCCCGGACAAACTCCAGCTCGAACCGCTGCGCATTGCGAAAGACTTCGGGGGAGACTCCGAACGAGCCGGGCTCGCTCATGCGCGCACGGCTGGTCAGGTATTCGGCCTTGACGTCGGGAGCCATGGCGTCGAGCACCCTGGGCTCCAGCGGTGGCCGGTTGGGGACGAAGAGCTCGAACACAGCCAGGGTGGAAGTCATCGGCACCTTGTGCCTGACCATCTCCCGAATTGTGGCTTTAGCCGAGTCGCCCCCGACATCGAGGCTGGCGAGCTTGGCGAGGGCATCGGGCGGGCAGAAGTCCGGCTTCTTCTCCGGATCGAAGTCGGTATTCACGAACAACCCGTGCTCCAGATTATCGATGCCGAGCGCCACTGCCTCGCGAAAGCTCACCGAGCAGAGATGTCCCGTCACCTTCATCCCACGCTTGTGCGCCTGCTTGATGGCGGCGCCCAGGACCTCGCGGCTCACGTCGGTGTAGAACTTGAGCCAGGTCACGCCTTCGGATGCCCAGTAGTCCACCACCCGCCGCACCGCGTCTGCGCTGTTCACCTTGTGCATGCTACCGGTGCCCTGTCCACCGGTGAGGTAGGGCCCGGCTATGTGCATCCGCGGTCCGGCAATCTGGCGAGAATCAATCAGCCGCCGGAGGTTGAGCTCGGCGTAGGGGGAGTGTGACCCGGTGGTCCGAATGGTGGTGACGCCGCTCCCCAGGTAGAGCAGGGGAGCGGTCGCGTTGCTCTGCACCGAGCGAAGGTTGGTGGTGTAGAACGTGTGGTCGTGCAGCCCCACGATTCCGGGGATGACGGTGTGACCGTTCAGGTCGATCACCTTCGCGCCGCTGGGGACCTGAGTTGAGCCGGAGGGTCCGACGGCGCTGATCCTGCCTCCCGAGATCACCACGGTGCGGTCCTCCGCCGGCTCCGCCCCGGTGCCGTCCACCACCCGTACGTGGGTCAGCGCAATCGTGGGACCGTCAACGCTGATGAAGCGCTGGACG
>JALYPB010000360.1 GCA_030856585.1 Gemmatimonadota bacterium
GTCCGGGTGCGAGATGGGTACATCGAGACTCCCTGGTTCGAGGCGAAGAACGGAAGGCCGGCCACCGAGCGGCGCGCGATTGGGCCGGGAGTGGTTCGGATTCGGGCCTGGGCCGATCCGGCCCGGCCGGGGAGCTCACAGCTCACCGTCGAGACGCTCTACCGACCCCGGGTCGATCCGTCACTGCCCTATCGCGAGCTCGAGCGCCAGGTCAGCCTGGACCATCCGGTAGCCAAGAAGGTCAGCAACGTCCTGCAGCAGATGGTAGAGCGCTACGGCGGCATACAACTGCCCAAGGCGCAGCCGGCTCAGGTTCAGCCTCCCGCGGCTGCTCCGGGCGAGTAGGCCACGGATCAAGCAGTCGTCGATTTTTATCCGTGGCCGCTTTCAGACTACATAGGCCCGAACCCACTCCTCCAGTTGACCGAGATTCACCGATGCGTCCTTGCAGGGACCGGACGGCAGCGTCATGGTCAGCCCCAGCACCGGAATCTTCCCTGCCACATCGTGCAGGCCGCTTACCATGTCGCGCTCGCAGGCCACCGCCACCACGGCTCGCGGCCGGCGCTCCCGGATAACCCTCCGCGCCAGTTGGCCCCTCGTGGCCACGAAGACCGGCACCCCGTAACGTCCTGCGATGCCCAGCACCCCGTCCAGGGTAACCTTGGACAGGCACCGGGGGATGAGCACCAGCAGCTCGCCCTGGCCGACCTTCCGCCCCCGCATCATCGCCAGCGCGTTGTAGACCTTCACTGCCGCATTCTCCACCCAATCGCGCCGGCCGAAGCGGTCCGCAATCCGGGAAGTGAGCCGCATCAGTCGGAGGAACGGCCCCCGCTCCGCGAGTCTCTCTGGCAGGAGCGGACGGCGTAGCTCATATGATAGGAAGAGCACACCCCACCAGGCCCAGAGCAGCGAGCCACCCAACAGCAGCGTGCCCCAGAGGACAGCGGGCACGGATGGATGGAGGCCGGCCAGCCGGGGAGCGAGCAAAAAGAGACCGAGTGCGGCTACTCCGAGCCCAACGCCGAGCGTGATGGCGGACCAGGCGAAGAAGAGCGCGGGTGGGGAGTCGTAGTCACCCTGATTGGGCAGAGGGCGGCCATCCCACTCGTCCCATTCGTGCCCCAGACGGCGATCTACATCTATATGGATAAGTTGAGCGCGGGGACCCTCGGTCATAGGGGTGAAGATAACTTATCTTTGGCCCATGCTGCCTCCTCCGCCTGTTCGGGGCGCCTACCGAACCGATGTGAGGGCTCGAGCCGCCTATGCCGAGGGGGCCGGCATCTACCGCATCCTGCCTGAAGCGATATCCCGGCCTGCCGACGTCGAAGACCTGAAGACCCTGATCGCGTGGGCGACCGAGCACCGCGTCTCACTGGTTCCCCGTGGAGCGGGGAGTGCCATGGGCGGCGGCAATGTCGGAAACGGCGTCGTCGTGGACCTGACCGGGATGTCCGGGCGCCGGCTCGACATCGACACTGCCGGGCGCCGCGCCGTCACCACTGCCGCGGTAACCCTGGCCGAGCTATCAGATGCGGCTGCGCCATTCGGTCTCCGGTTGCCTCCCGACCCATCGAGTGGCAGCTGGGCTACACTTGGCGGAATGGTCTCCACCAACGCATCCGGAGCCAGATCGGTCCGGTATGGAAGCGTGCGAAAGTGGGTCGAGGAGCTCACGCTGGTTACGTCGGAAGGAGAAGAGGTGTGGCTGTCACGTGGGGCGCAGACTCCCTCTCGATTGGTCGATCGTTTCGAGCGCGACGCGGCGCCCCGAATCCAGGCCGCGTCCAAATTGATCGCCGATCGCTTTCCCAGGACCCGGAAGAATTCGTCGGGCTACGCGCTCGACGCCTACCTTGCCTCCGGCGACGTCCTGGATCTGCTCATCGGGGCTGAGGGCACGCTCGGCATCGTCACCGAGATCGAGTGGCGGCTGGATGACGTGCCGGCCTTCCGAGCAGGCCTTCGGGTGCACCTGTCTTCACTCGCACATCTGGGCGACGTGGTCGGCGCGCTGTACCAGTTCCAGCCATCGGCCCTGGAGCTGCTGGATCGGTCCTTTCTCGATCTCCTGGGTGAGGACCGGCTGTCAACCGCCGGCCTCAGCTCCGGGATCAAGGCCATCGTGCTGGTCGAGCTGGAGCGGGACGACGCCGAGGACCTGCGCCAGGCTCTCAACCGGGCATCCGACGCGGTGGCGGGATGGGCCACCGCGGTCGACACGGCCTACTCGCCGCCGGAGGCGGAGCAGATGTGGGCGATCCGCCATGCGGCGAGTCCTATTCTCGCCGGACTGCCAGAGAGCCGGCGCTCGCTCCAAGTGATCGAGGACGGGTGCGTGCCGGTCGAGAAGATGGGCGAGTATATCGCCGCGGTGCGACGGGCGGCCGCCGAGCACGACATCCCGGTGGTGATGTTCGGCCACGCGGGCGACGGCCACCTCCACGTGAACCTGCTGCCGGACGTGGCACGCCACGGGTGGGAAGGGCCGGTCGCTCGTCTGTTCCAGGACGTTACCGCCGCCGTCATCCGGCTTGGCGGCACGCCCTCGGGTGAGCACGGAGACGGCCGGCTCCGGGCCGGGACCCTGCTCGATACCTATGGCCCCGAGGTGCTGGATCTGTTCCGGCTGGTGAAAGCGGCGTTCGATCCCCTCGGAATATTCAATCCGGGGATTATCCTTCCGTCCGGCCAGCCGCCAGTCAGCATGTTAAAGGTCGGGTCCGGCGTCGCGCCCATCCCGGCCGATATTCAGCGAGCCCTCCGGGAGATCGAGCTTAATGGCGGATATGGGCGGTGCAGGTTGGAGCTGGCAGACTAGGCTATTGGCTATGGGCTATTGGCTGTTGGCTTATGGTCCTGCGTTCTGAGCTCATCGCACACTGTTTATTTCCTGGCCGCTAGTTCTCAATGAGCCAGTGGCCCATAGCCCATAGCCCATAGCCCATAGCCTACATGGAAATCCTCCGAGAGCCCCGCATCACCCTGATCGCCCGGCCCCAGTTCATCGAGCCGGCCCACCTTCCGGTCCAATGGAAGGGCGAGTCGAGCGATGGCGAGCGGATCGCCGAATTCGCCGGCCGGCTCTGCTATATGAGCCAGCACAACCCGGCCGGCCGCACCACCGCGGAGTACCTCCAGAACATTCTGCGGCAGGGCCACGGCTCGGTGTTCGAGCATGCCACCTATGTCATGCTGATCGAGGGAATCTCCCGCTCCTGCAGCCATGAGCTGGTGCGCCACCGGGCGGGCTGGGGCTTCTCCCAGCTCTCGCAGCGCTACGTGGACGAGTCGCACGCGGCGTTCGTGATGCCGCCCGCCATCATGGGCGATCCCGAGCTCGAGGCCCAATGGACCGATCAGGTGGGTGCTGCGCAGAGCGCCTACGTGGCCTCGGTCGAGCGGCTGATGAGCCGCTATGAGTGGGTGGAGGACAAGGTCCAGCGCCGGAAGATGGCCCGCGAGGCCGGCCGCAGCGTCCTGCCCAACGCCACCGAGGTGAAGATCGTAGTCAGCGCCAACGTACGGGCATGGCGCACGATGCTGGAGCTTCGCCTGGGTGAGGGGGCCGAGCTGGAGATTCGGCGGATGGCGGTTTCCTGTCTGCGGGTGCTCCAGCAGGAGGCGCCGGCGCTCTTCAACGACTTCGAGATCTACCGGACCACCGAGGGGAGCGAGGCGGGTCGAGTGGGGTTTCATAAGGTTTGAGTCAGGAGTCGGGAGTCTGGAGTCAGGAGTTTGGGAGGAGAATTCCCGCTTCGCCCTTAAAACTTTTCTTTCAAGGCACCCGACTCCTGACTCCTGACTCCCGACTCCTCCAAAAACTCATCCAGACTTCTTCCCCAAAAACTATTGTGTGATGAAAAACTCTTTCTTACCTTAGATGCATCGATCGAAGGTACTCGTCTCGGCTCGTCTCTCGCAGACGGCCTTTTTTGTAGAGGAAGCCTTTGGCAGTTCGGATTGGACTCGCCTTCAATCTCAAACCAGCGGCGCCGGCTAGTCCAGCCGGGGCGAA
>JALYPB010000374.1 GCA_030856585.1 Gemmatimonadota bacterium
CTGTCGGCTGCACTTGCGGGTCAGACTGCGCCCCCGCGCGATCAGCGAAATAGATACCCCAACTTGCTCTTGAACTCGGCCTTGCGTGACGCAGGAGTTCCGTCCTCCAAGCCTTTGCACTTGTGGACGGCGTGGGCGTCCCAGCCCTCGGGCCACATCACGAATTCCTTTTCCATGCAAGCCGGGCATAACACTCGTTTGTGTACTAGATCTGACGCGGTGAGCACAGCGGCATTCAAGATTGCGCCGCCTCTACTAAGTTGTGGCTTCACTATTCCGACCTCACTGAATCCGGGATGACAACAAGTACGGAGCGCAGTGTGTCCCTTGACTCTGGCCCACAACGGAGCTGGTCGGCGCTGATGATGCGTCACTTGTGTGCCGCGGCCGAATCGAAGATCACAGTTCCCTGGCCGACCTCTACTTCGCCGTACCTGAGGCCGCCAACGCGCTCGTACACGTGCAGGACAGCACCGGTAGTGGTCTGTTGTGTGTCGACAAGCCGGAAGCTGCCCGGGATTGTGCCTTCGCCGAACAGGCGCTTGCCGGCACCGATAACCACAGGGAACTGCCAAATGCGAAGCGTATCGATAAGATTGTGCTTGAGTAGGGCTTGGAGGAGGTCTCCGCTGCCGTGGACCTGAATCTCGTCACCGTTCTGTACCTTGAGCTTCGCGACCTCCTCGGCAACGTCGCCCTTAAGCAGGTGGGCATTGTTCCAGTTGACCTCACCAAGCGTCCGCGAAGCGACGAACTTCGGCCGGGTGTTGAGGGCGGTAGCAATCTCGTCCGCCGGGTCGGTGGACTTGGGCCAGGAAGCTGCAAAGATCTCATAGGTCTTGCGGCCGAGCAGGAAGGCGCCGGCTCGCTTGGTCCACTCGGTCATAATTTCACCAAACTTCTCGTCAAAATAGGGGACTAGCCAGCCGCCGTGCCGGAAGCTGCCTTCGCGGTCCTCGTTGGGGCCGCCGGGCGCCTGCATGACGCCGTCCAGAGTCAGGAAAGTTCCCACAACCAGCTTTCTCATGTTCTTCCTCTCCTCCGCAAGGTTTCACGGGCGCCTAACGGAATGCTAATCAGCTGCAAACGACCCCTTACAGCCTTTTGGTCTTTCTCCCCGCTGGGAGCGTCGTCAGCTCGGGAGCGCCGCCTCATCCGCGTTTGTCGGCTGCATTAGCCGGGTTAGACCGCTTGCGCCGCCGGTACTACCGTGGTATACTGGCGGTATGAAAACAGCGATCTCGCTTCCCGACGCCCTGTTTGAGTCCGCCGACGCCCTGGCGCAACGTCTCGGCGTCTCACGGAGCGAGTTGTATGCGACCGCCGTGGCGGAGTTCCTGGCTAAGCATCAAGACACCCAGGTCACCGAGCGCTTGGACCAGGTCTATGCCCAGCAGCCGACCCGTCTCGCGCCCCCGGTGCGCCGGGCCCAGGCGCGTGCCCTCCGCGGGTCTGAGTGGTAATCGAGCGGGGGGAGGTCTGGTGGGCGGATCTTGACGAGCCCACTGGCTCTGAGCCCGGGTATCGCCGCCCCGTGCTTATTGTCCAGGCCGACACCTTCAACCGCAGCCGGCTCCAGACCACGATCGCTGTGGTGCTGACCTCCACTCTCCGACTGATCGATGCCCCGGGCAACGTGCTGGTGCCGAAGCAGACGTCCGGGCTGCCCAAGGATTCCGTGGCGAATGTGTCGCAGCTGGTCACGTTGGATCGTGACTTCCTGACTGAGCGCTCCGGGAAGTTGCCGGCCCGACTGCTCGCCGCAATTGACGCCGGCCTCAAGCTCGTGCTCGCCCTGCCCTGATCTGTTCCGCAAGCGGCCAAACGACCGGCTAATCAGCTGCAAACGCCCTGTGAAAAACTTATGGTCAGTTGTCGCTGCTGGGAGCGTCGTGAACTCAGGAGCACCGCTCCGCCCGCGTTTGTCTGGCCTTGCCCCGAAAAGTGGACACCTCAACAACAGTCAGTACGTTGACTCGAGGAGGTGTCGCATGGCCAGGAAGCCGAGCCGCATCCGCCGGACGTTCACGCCGCAGTTCAAGAAGGACGCCGTCGCCCTCGTGCTCAGCGGGCGGAGCGTCAACGAGGTCGCCCATGATCTCGGGATCGCCCGGAGCCTCCTGCAGCACTGGCGGACCCAGCTGGCCCGGGACCCCGACGTGTCCGCTCCGTTCCCCGGCGCTGAACGGCTGGCGCCGCAGGCCGAGCAGCTGCGCCAGCTCCAGCAGCGCCTCCGCGCGGTGACGGAGGAGCGGGACATCCTAAAAAAAGCCTTGGCGTACTTCGACCAGAAGTGAAGTTCCACTTCATCGCCGCCCACCGGGCCGACTTCCGCGTCCGGAGCCTCTGTCGGGTGTTGGGCGTCTCGCCCAGTGGCTTCTACCGTGGGACCGCCGGCCGGCGTCCCGCCAGGCCGCGCGCAACGACGCCCTGCTCGTGCACATCCACGCGGCCTACGCCGCGAGTCGGCGGACGTACGGGGCGCCCCGCATCCACCACGAGCTCCAGGCGCAGGGCATTGCGGCGGGCCGCCATCGCATCGCCCGCCTCATGCGGCGCGAGGGGATCGTCGCCTGTACCGAGCGCCGCTTCCGCTGGACCGCCACCGCTCGGGCCGAGTTGCCCGCGGCGCCTGATCGCCTGCGGCCCGACTTCTCGGCGGCGGCGCCCAATCAGCGCTGGGTATCCGATATCACCTCGGTCCGCACCGGCCAGGGCTGGCTGCACCTCGCCATCGTGCTCGACCTCTACGCCCGGCGCATCGTCGGCTGGGCCATGGCGCCGACCCTCGACCAGCAGCTGGCGGCCGACGCGCTCGCCATGGCGTTGGCCGAGCGGCGGCCCGCCCGGGCTCCTCGTCCACTCCGATCGAGGTGGCCGTATCTCGCCACCCGCGTGCAGCAGCAGCTCACCGCGGTGCGGGCCATCGCCAGCACCAGCCGGCCGGGACGCTGCCTCGACAACGCCGTGGCCGAGAGCTTCTTTCACACCCTCAAGACCGAACTCGTCTACCAGCACCGCTATCGCACGCGCGAGGAGGCGCGCCTGGCGATTTTCGAGTACATCGCCGCCTTCTACAACCACACCCGGCGGCACTCGACCAACGGCTACCGGTCACCCCAGGCGCACGAGACCCAGTACGTCGTCAGCAGGACCTTACCGCGTGTCCACTTTCCTGGGGCAACTTCAGTCGGCTGCATGCGCGGATTAGGCCGCCGCCGGGATCTGTCTGTTGCGTGAACCAAGTTGCATCGTCACTCATCGAGCCGGCACGGGCGAAAAGTCTCCCAGGGTATGGGGACCGCGGCGTTCACTTTCTCGGCATAAGTAACGAGCCCGGCAAGATTGGGCTTCTTCGCGAACTCCTTCTCAGCTGCGCTAACGGCTCGCCGCTCTGGCGTGGTGAGATACTTGCTATTGGTTCGACGGTGGACGCGGATCATGCTGAATAGCTGTGTCAGCAGCGGTTGAATGGGAGGAGGTTCATGGCCAGCGCTCGCATTCCAGCCGCGCGGTCCGGTGTAGGAGTTGATATGTGCTCCCACGCTCCCAGCGAGAATGAAGCCATCCCCATCGTCCCAATTGTCTGCGAGCTCGAGCCACTCCGTTACTCGCTGCCTGACCCGGTCCATAGTGCCTCCGTCTTCGTGGCTCTTGTTAGGACTCGTTTGGTCGGCCTAACGAAATGCAAATCAGCTGCAGGCCACTGTGCCTGCGCCTGCACCAATCAACGCTTCCACTGTTTGGCCTCGAGGAGGCGTGTGCCCGAGCGGAGCCCCGGCCCGCCCCGGCCTGTCAGCTGCATTTGCGGGTTAGGTGGCAGCCCGCCGGTACCGCCGTATCTCTCCTGCCTTCGCTCCGTAGCCCCGCAGCGTTTCGGCTACGAAGGCATCGTATTCCGTATCTTCGAGGACTGTTCCGAATGCTGGAAGCAACTCTTCGAATTGTGCTCTCGTTATGCGTTGCGGGAGCTCCCGACGCGCCGGCCCGAAGTGAGCCAAGTGCTCATAGAAGCTGACCGCGACGGCACCACGGACCGTCTTGTTCCGCTTGGGGTCGAAGCACCAAGCCGCGAATGCCCAGATGGGCTCGATCCGATCGCCTAAGGCTGTGCGGTCACGGTAGGCGGCTTGGAGGTCGCTGAGCAGGTCGAACCACAGCACGTGGAGACTTGACGCCTGCTCCGCGGTCTTAGCCCGGTATGGGATCATCTTCATCGCACGCCGGCGCCATTCGCTCAAGCCCGCTCCTCTCGGATGGTCTCGCTGCCACCTAGTATGTGGAGCGACTTCCCCCACCCGCCCACCCCGCTGTGAACTCACCCACCGCAGTTCATTCCGCCATTCCAGCATTCCGCCCCATCCCCAGACGGTCCGCCGGACTCCGCACGCCGCGGCCGCCCCGGTTGAGCACGTGGGTGTAGATCATCGTGGT
>JALYPB010000380.1 GCA_030856585.1 Gemmatimonadota bacterium
GTATGGCGGTACGGCGGAAGACGACTCCTTGGTGGCAGCAGTCTTGGTTGAGCCCTTAGAGGTGCGACCCTTCCGCGCACTCTCCTTTCGTGCCCCCTTACCGCCGTACCGCCGTACCGCCGTACCGCCTTCTTCACCGTCCTCCCAGCTCCACCTCACGTACTCCCGCAGACCCTCTCTTCCACCCTCGCGCCCGAAGCCGCTCTCCCGGTACCCACCGAAGCCGCTGGCCGCGTCGAAAACATTGGTGCAGTTGATCCAGACCGTTCCTGCCTTGAGCTGGGGAGCGACATCGAGCGCGAGGTTGATATTCTCGGTCCAGACGCTGGCGGCCAGCCCGTAGCGGGAGTTGTTGGCGAGCTCGACCGCCTCCGTCGGGGTGCGGAAGCTCATGAGCACCACTACCGGCCCGAAGATCTCCACCTGCGCGATGGTAGCAGCGGGTGAAACCTCGGTGAAGAGGGTGGGCGGGAAGAACCAGCCCTCCCGTGGGCAGCTCCACGAAGGCTGCCACAAGGTGGCCCCCTCTTCCTCGCCCCGGCGCACCAGCTCCTGGATCTTCTCCAGCTGTACCGGGGCGATGATCGCGCCCATGTCCACCGCCTTGTCGAGCGGATCGCCCACCCGGAGCGTCTCCATCCGCTGCTTGAGCTTGGCGACGAGCCGCTCCGCCACACCTTCTTGCACCAGGATCCGGGATCCGGCACAACAGACCTGGCCCTGGTTGAACCAGATGGCGTCCACCACGCCCTCGACCACACTGTCGAGGTCGGCATCGGCGAAGACGATGAAGGGGGACTTTCCACCGAGCTCGAGCGAGAGCTTCTTCCCGCTTCCGGCCGTTGCGGTGCGGATGATCCGCCCCACCTCGGTCGACCCGGTGAAGGCGATCTTGTCCACGTCGGGATGGGCGACGAGCGCCGCCCCCGCACGGCCGTCGCCCGTGATGATGTTCACCACTCCGGGCGGCAGGCCGATTTCCTGGCACAGCTCGGCAAAGCGCAGCGCCGTGAGCGACGTGAACTCGGCAGGCTTGAGCACCACCGTATTACCCATCGCCAGCGCCGGCGCGATCTTCCAGGCCAACATCAGCAGCGGGAAGTTCCAGGGAATGATCTGACCGATGACGCCGACCGGCACCCGATCAGGCAGCTCCTGCTCCATCAGCTGGGCCCAGCCGGCATGGTAGTAGAAGTGGCGCGCGAGCAGCGGGACGTCGATGTCCCGCGACTCCCGGATCGGCTTCCCGTTGTCGAGCGATTCCAGCACCGCGAAGATGCGGCTGTGCTTCTGGACCCCGCGGGCGATGGCGTAGAGGTAGCGGGCCCGGCCGTGCCCACCCAGCGCCCACCAGCCCGCCTGGGCTTTGCGCGCCACCCGGACCGCCCGATCCACGTCGGCCGCGGAGGCCTGCGCCAGCCGAGCGATCGGCTTGCCGGTGGCGGGGTTCAGCGTCTCGAATCCGTCGCCCCGGCCGTCAATCCACTCGCCGCCGATGAAGAGCCCGAAGCGCCGGCCGTGAGCTTCCAGCCAGGCGTTCGCCGGCCCTGCCGCCTCGGGGGCGGGACCGTACGCCATCGTCTGGAAGATCTCAGGTACCGATGCCATAGTCCCTCGGGATTGTCATCCTGAGCGCAGCGAAGGGTCTCTCAATTTCAGCCTGTGGGATGCCGGTGAGCTGCCGAATACCGGCCGGTCACAAAGTGTTCCAACTGGCGCTCGATGTCACCCAGCAGCGTGCTGGCACCGAAGCGGAAGAGGTCCGGCCTGAGCCATCGGTCGCCCAGCTCATCCTTGACCAGCGCCAACCAGTCCAGCGCCTCCCGGGCGGCGCGTATGCCACCAGCCGCCTTGAGGCCGATGAGCTGTCCGGTGCGCTCCTGGTAGTCGCGGATGCCGCGCGCCATGACGAGGCCGACCGGCAGCGTGGCGTTGACGCTTTCCTTGCCGGTGGAGGTCTTGATAAAATCGGCGCCGGCCATCATGCAAACCAGGCTGGCCCTCGCGACGTTGCGCAGGGTGCCGAGCTCGCCGGTGGCGAGAATGGTCTTGATGTGGGCGTCGCCGCAGGCCTCTCGCATGGCGCGCACCTCGTCGTACAGTGCCCGCCAGTTCCCGGTGAGCACGTGGCTCCGGGTGATCACGACGTCGATCTCCTCGGCGCCGGCGGCCACCGACGCCCGAATCTCCGCAATCCGCTGCTCGAACGGGGAGAGCGCCGCGGGAAACCCGGTCGAGACCGCCGCCACCGGGATCCCGGAGCCCTCGAGGGCCTCGAGCGCGGTCTCGACCATGCCATGGTAGACGCACACCGCCGCCACCCGGACGGGGAGCTGGGCCGCACCCATGGCCTCCAGCAGCTCGGCCCGTACCGGCCGGCGGGCCTTGGCGCAGAGCCGGCGCACTCGCCCCGGGGTGTCGTCGCCCGCAAGCGTCGTGAGATCTATCAGCGTTATAGCGCGGAGCAGCCACGCCGCCTGCCATTCCTTTTTCACCGTCCGGCGGGTTCGGAGGGTTGCGGAACGTCGCTCGACGGCACTGCGGTTGATCCGGACCTCTTCGACCCAATCGAGCTCGAGCGGCATCCCGGGATTCCGGGGGGCCACGGGCACGTCGAGAGGTCCCGCCCGGGAGGGCGAGACGGGGCGATGTTGGGGGACGTCCGGCATAGGAGAAAACATACGTGGGAAGGCGGTACGGCGGTACGGCGGTAATGTTGTTACCCTGAGC
>JALYPB010000437.1 GCA_030856585.1 Gemmatimonadota bacterium
CACATGGACCTAGCCCACTGATCCGGGAAAGCATCACAGCTGTGCGACGGGCCCACAACTGTGGCGGGCGGCCCATACCCGCCCCAGACATGGTAACGGGACCGGCGCAAAAGGGTAGTGATCCGCCGCACGTCGGGGGGCGCCGTCGGTTGACGCGAGGCCCTTGATCTGACTACGTTTGCGGGCTGTAACCATGACGGACCTGTCGCTGTCGCGCAGCCAGATGCTGCTCCTGAGTGGGTCGGCCAACCGCCCCCTAGCCGAAGAGGTGGCCGCCCACTTGGGGCAGCCTCTCTGCCAGGTCACGCTCCGGCGCTTCGCCGACGGCGAGCTCTTCGTCAAGATCGACGAGAACGTGCGGGGCCGGGACGTCTATATCATCCAGCCGACGAACCCCCCGGCGGAGAACATGATCGAGCTGCTGCTCCTCATGGATGCCGCCAAGCGGGCCAGTGCGGCGCGGGTGACGTCGGTCATTCCCTACTTCGGGTATGCCCGGCAGGACCGGAAAGACCAGCCGCGGGTAGCGATCAGCGCCAAGCTGATGGCAAACATGGTGTCGATGGCCGGGGCGGACCGGGTGCTCGCCATGGACTTCCATCAGCACCAGCTGCAGGGGAGCTTCGACCTGCCGGTCGATCACCTCTATGCCGCCCCCGTGTTCGTCAACCATTACCGGCAGAAGTCGCTGCGCGACCTGGTGATCGTCGCCCCCGACGTCGGCTCCGCCAAGATGGCCCGGGGGTTCGCCAAGCGGCTCAACGCGTCCCTCGCCATCATCGATAAGCGGCGTCCCTCGGCCAACATCGCCGAGGTGCTCAACGTGGTGGGTGAGGTCACCGGCAAGGATTGCATCATCCCGGACGACATGATCGACACCGCCGGGACCATGGCCGAAGCCGTGACGGCGCTGAAGCGGTTGGGAGCGGAGGATGTGTACTGCTGCGCCACCCACGCGCTGCTCTCGGGGCCGGCAGTGGATCGGCTGATGGCGTCGGGAGTAAAGGAAGTGGCGGTCACCAACACGATCGCCATCCCGAAGGAGCGGCGTTTCGACCGGCTGAAGGTGCTTTCGATAGCCGGATTGCTGGCCAAGGCGATCGGTTACACGCACAGCGACCAGTCGGTGAGCTCATTGTTTGATTAGAGGAAGGCTATTGGCTATTGGCTATGCGCTATGGGCTGCTCCGAGCCGAACACGGCTCCCTGACCGATAGCTACTGCCACTGGCCCACAGCCCACAGCCCATAGCCCATAGCCCATAGCTCATAGCCCATAGCTCATAGCCCATAGCGAGAAAAGACCATGGCCCAGCAAGCGAATCTCCAAGCCGCCACCCGCAGCGAAACCGGGAAGGGCGCAGCCCGGAGTCTCCGGCGGCAGGGGAAAGTCCCCGGCGTCATCTACGGTCATAACCGGACGCCCGAGGCGCTGGCGATCGAGACCACTGCCCTCACCAAGATGCTGGTAGGGATCAGCGCCGGGACCACGGTGCTGGACGTCGTGGTGGACGGCCGGCCGGCGGTCAAGGCTCTTATCCGCGAGATCCAGCGGAACTCGGTTCGTCCCGGCGAGATCCTGCATCTCGACCTCTACGAGGTCCGGGCCGATGAGAAGGTGACACTGTCCGTGCCGGTCCACCTGGTCGGCATTCCGGACGGAGTTCGGAACTTCGGCGGAGTGCTGGACCACTCACTGCGCGAGCTCGAGATCGAAGTCCTGCCGGCCGACATCCCGGAGCACGTGGAGCTTGACGTGACCAACCTGAGCATTGGCCACTCGCTCTTCGTCCGCGACATCAAGATCGAGAAGGCCGAAATCCTCAACGAGCCGGACACCCCGGTTTGCACCGTGGTAGCGCCGCGGGCAGAAGAGGCGCCGGCGGTGGTCGAGGAAGTGGCGGCCCCGGTGGAGCCGGAGCTGATCCGGAAGGTGAAGCCGGAGGGTGAGGACGAGGGCGTAGCCGACTCGAAGGCCTAAGCTCTGCACACGATCGTGGGGCTGGGAAACCCCGGCCCGGAGTACGAGGACACCCGGCACAACGCCGGGTTCCGCCTCGCCGATCGGTTGGTGGCTCGCTGGAAACTGGCGCCATTTCGCCGTGGCGATCGCGCTCGCGAAACCCAGGGAACCTGGCAGGGACTACCGCTCCGGGTTCTCAAGCCGCAGACCTATATGAATAGAAGCGGGGCGGCCGTTGCTCCGCTTCGCACCCTCGCCGGCTTCGACCCCAGCCAACATCTGCTCATCCTGGTGGACGACGTGGCCCTTCCGGTCGGGCGCTTTCGCCTGCGCGGGGCTGGATCCGCCGGCGGCCACAACGGCCTCAAGAGCATCGAAGGCGTCCTCCAGCGTCAGGACTACGCCCGCCTCCGGATCGGGGTGGGTCCGCCTCCGACCGGGATCGATGACCTGGCGGACTTCGTACTCGGTGAGTTCGGTGCAGACGAGCGCGGTGAGATCACTGCCCTGCTGGATCCGATGAGCGAGGCGGTCGAAGCATGGCTGCAAGATGGGATTGAAATGGCCATGACACGGTTCAACCGGTAAGGGAGAGTCGGGAGTCGGGAGTCGGAGGGGGGCCGAGCCGACCATTGGAAGGATCGGATGAGGCGGCTGAGCATTCGACTGATCGCTTGGGTACCTGAGTCGAGTTTGGTGTAAACCTCGGATTGCATGTACCCCAGATCACGCGACAGGAGTAGCTGACATTCAAGCTCGCGTACCGACCCACGAGCAATCCGGAGGAAGCGGGCGAGCTCTCGATCGCCTTGCCTGCCACATCCCTCCGCGATGTTCGACGATACGGAGACAGCGGCACGTCTCATTTGGGCAGTCAGTCCATAAC
>JALYPB010000490.1 GCA_030856585.1 Gemmatimonadota bacterium
ATCCTGAGAAGGTGGTCGTCACCCAGCGCATCGCCCAGGACCTGGAGATGCGCCTCGGCATCCTGCTCGAGCTCGGGCTGGGCTACCTCTCGCTGGATCGAAGCACGCCCACGCTCTCGCCCGGTGAGCTCCAGCGGCTGCGGCTTGCAACCCAGGTCCATTCCAATCTCTTCGGGGTCGTGTACGTGCTGGACGAACCGTCGGCGGGACTCCACCCCAGAGATACCGAGGCCCTGCTGGGGGCGCTGGACCGGCTCAAGCTCTCGGGTAACACCCTCTTCGTGGTAGAGCACGAGCTGGACGTGATCCGCCACGCCGACTGGGTTGTGGATGTAGGACCGGATGCGGGTGAGCACGGCGGCCGCATCCTCTACAGCGGTCCGCTCGAAGGGCTGGCAGAGGTTGAGGAGTCGCGAACTCGACGCTATCTCTTCGGCGACTCCGAATTCCAGCCTCGCGCGCCGCGAACACCGAAGGGTTGGCTGCGCCTGAGCGGCGTTACCCGGAATAACCTGCACAATCTGGATATTGTGTTTCCGCTGGGGGTATTCACTACGGTCACAGGCGTCTCCGGCTCGGGCAAGTCGAGCCTGGTGAGTCAGGCACTGGTGGAGCTGCTGGCGGAACAACTGGGCCATCCACTCCCGAGCGACGACGAGGAGGGGGAAGAGCTGGAGCGCGCCCCTGTGATCGCCACTGGGGGACGGATCGCCGGAGGTATGGAGGGGATCAAGCGCCTTGTAGTGGTGGACCAGAAGGCGATTGGGCGCACCCCGCGCTCGAACCTCGCCACGTACACGGGGCTGTTCGATCACGTCCGGAAGCTCTTCGCGGGCACCAAGCAGGCCCGCAGCCGGCACTATGACGCCGGACGCTTCTCATTTAACGTCGCCAAGGGCAGATGCGAGACCTGTCAGGGCGAGGGGTTCGTGATGGTCGAGCTGCTCTTCCTACCCAGCGTGTACGCACCCTGTCCCACGTGCCACGGCGCCCGATACAACGCCAAGACCCTGGAGATCAGATACCGCGACAAGAACATCGCGGAGGTCCTCGGTATGACGGTGGACGCCGCCTTCGAGTTCTTCGTGGATGAGCCCCACGTCCGGGGCGCGCTCGACGTCGTGCGACAAGTCGGTCTGGGTTACCTGAGACTGGGTCAGCCCGCAACCGAACTTTCGGGCGGGGAAGCGCAGCGGGTCAAGCTCGCCACCGAGCTGCAGCGCACTCACCGGGCCGACGCGCTCTATGTCCTCGACGAGCCGACCACCGGACTGCATCCAGCCGACGTGGAACGGCTGGTGACCCAGCTCGATGGTCTGGTGGCGGCCGGCAACACCGTCATTGTGGTCGAGCACGACATGCGCGTGGTGGCGGGCGGTGACTGGATCATCGACATCGGGCCCGGGGCCGGCGAGGAGGGCGGCCGGGTGGTGGCTTCGGGTCCACCATCGCAAGTGGCCCGCGCTACGCAGAGCCGGACCGCACCCTACCTTGCCCGGTTCCTCAACCCGCCGGATTCTCCGACGACCGGGAGCATGAGCTCGGCGGAGCTATTGGTGGGAACCACATGACCCCGTGTGAGCGACGGCGCGGGACGAATTGCCGAGGTGCAGAGAGTCGAAAAGCACGCGAGCGTTGGCGGCCACGTCGCGGACCGCGGCGTCGAACGCGCCCTGGTTGGCGCGGGAGGGGGCTTTGAAGCCACTGATCTTGCGGATGAATTGAAGGGCGGCGTCGTGCAGCTCCTGATCGGTGGGAGCATGATCCGGGTTTCGCAGCCGCTTGATGTTACGGCACATGGGGTCAGTCTTTCCGGGTTGGGCGTCGAGTCATGCTCTATGGAACTTTCGCGCTGATTCCGGGTCGATGCCGTGCGTAATCTGTACGCCCAGGTTGTCGACCAGAAACTCTTCGAACGTCACCCACTTCCCATCCACCTGGATCTTCTTGCTCCAGGCGCAGACCGTGACCAGCCTCTCGAACTCAGCTGAGCGCTCTGCGCCCCGGACGGCCCGGGAGAGCGCCGCAATGATCTTTCTCGCCGACAGCCGAAGCTCCATCTGGTCCATGACCAGGCCGGCAAACTCGTATAAATCCGACAGGCCGGCCGCATCCAGCTCTCGGGGAACGAAATCGATGATGTTCATGGTCCCGAGCCGGTGCCCGTCATGGGTCACCAGAGGGACAGCCGCGTAAAACCTCAGGCCCATCGCACCAGCGACCAGCGGGTTTGCCAGGGTCCGGGGATCTTCGAGGGCGTTCCGGACCACGTAAGCCTCGTCGCTGAAGATCACGGAAGCACACAACCCGGGGGAACGGGGGATCTGGTCCGCGTCCAGACCGTGCCGCGACTTGAACCAGATCCGATCCTCGTCCACCAGGGAAACCAGGGCAACAGGCACGTGAAAATGGCGTGCCGCCAGAGCGGTTATCCGGTCGAAGGCGCCATCAGGCGGTGTGTCGAGGATCTCGTAGCTACGTAGCGCCGCCAGGCGCTCGATCTCCTGCTGGCTCGCGATGTCCGTCATGGGCCTAAATCTCGTCAATCATCAGAGGTGCCACCGATCCGGAGCAGATGACTCCAGGTAAAATCGCGCCGCCTATGCGCCAACGGAAGGCTCGGACACCAGGCTACCTGGCGGCACCGCCAGACAGACGGTAGGGGGTCGGGACGGGGTTACAAGAGCCCGGTCAACTCCGGATGACGGGTGCCGAGCGCCGCGGCGGCATCGGGTTGCTCGGCGGCCAGCGCGAAGTCCAGGAAATCAAATCCCGGTCCCACGGTGCAGCCGACCAGTGAATAGGGGCCGGTGGAGCGTGCGGCCTGCCAACACCCTGCGGGAACGGTCCAGGCCGGGCGCTGCTCGCCGTCGAGCGGCCCGAGCCGGTGCCGGCTGACCTGCTCCCAGTCGGGGGACGCCATCCACAGGTCGAGGGCAGCGCCCTCATAGAAGTGCCACACCTCATCCGACTGCACCCGATGCCAACGGCTCACGGCCGTCCGGGTCAGCAGGAAATAGATCGTGGTAAGTGATGCCCGTTGGCCGCGCCCATCAGCCGGCAGTACCGTGGCGGCAGACCGGTACAGCTCCCCGTAATGGCCACCTTCCGGGTGTGGGATGAGCCCCAGGGTGGCGATGAGGTGCTCCGGACGACCCAGCATGCCGTCACTTCCCCTTATGAAACACCATCAGGTCTTCAGGGCAGGAACCTGCCTTGGACGCGCAGGTCAAAGCCAAGTTGCCCTGGTCGAGCCGGCCCTGCATATGGAGAGAGTCTTTCGTGAAGCCTGCAGCAGTGAGCCGGTTCTGGCGGACTTCCTGCAGGTTCTTCGGACGGTGGAGGAACAGCTCGCGCTCGGCTACCGTAAAGGTGAGGGTGCCGCTCGGGGTGACCTTCAGATCAGGCACTTCTACCAGGGTGTAAAAGAGGCCATGCTCGCCCTCTCTTTCCAGCCCGGAGTAGAGGCCACGCATCGATCCGCCGACGCAGGTGAGCTCGATTCTTTCGCCCTCGATATCATATCCGTCACCTGCTCGCTGCCTGTACTCCCAGACTCCCAGGTATTCACCGGGACAACGATGCTCGGATGGAGCGGAACCGCCAGTGAGGAACAGCGGAACGAGCCCGATCCAGAGAACGGCAGTCAGGCGTCGACCTGGCGCCAGCCCCGCTGGTCCATCGACAGATCTCACCGTACCCCCACGCTTTAAGGCTAGGTAGCCGGCCCGGTGTGATCCGGACGGAAGTGGAGCGGGTCCCGCAGGTTCTGCAGCTCCCGGTAGTAGTAGAGAGCGGTCGGTCGGCCCTTCTTCAACCTGAGTTCCGCCAGAAATTCGAGCTCCTCTGGCGTCGCCGACCCGCTGAGCGACCGATCCGCCAGGAACGCCGATAATCCCGGTTCCCGCTGCCGGCGGTCTGCCAGCGGCCGTTCCAGAAACTGAAATCTCCTGGCCGACCCCGGGCTTACCTTGGGATGCAGGAAAACCTGGAGCTCGAAGGTAGGCAGATCGATATCCCATGACTCGATCAGCGGTTCCAGGAAAGCGACGCAGTTCTCCGGAGAGACATGCAGAATATCGGTGTCCAGGAACTCGAGGGCGACCACTCGAATGTCTTGAAAGTCTCGTCCGGAGAGGTGCGCGACGGTGCGGAGCCAAGGCTCGTTTTCCAGCTGCCGCTTGGCCACACGTTTGACCAGGTCCAGAATGGTCTTGGTGACCAGCCGCTCGAGCTCGCCGAAGGGCTCTTTCTCGAAGATGGCACGGACCGCGCCTGCACGGGCTGGATGGCATTTCCGAAGGATCAGTGCACGCACTTCACTAAACAGGGGCAGCGGCTCGCCCCCGGTTTCGCGCTTCAGCTGCTCGGTTCGTTGATGGGCCGCGAGCTTGGCAAGCTCCCCATGGGGAAGCTTCAGCAGCTTGTCCATCTTTTCGTAGATATCCGTGCGGTTTGGTGCAGGGGGCAGCCGTTTTCGTGTAAGCAGTTGCGAGATATACGATTCCGTGACTTGCGCCGCGCACGCAAGCTCCCTCTGATCCAGCCCCAGCTCATCGAGCCGCTGTTTGATTGCCAATGAAAGGTCCATGTCTCGGCTCCCTTGGGTTAACGAGATTAAGTTAACTAAGGTGCCGCTGGTGCACAATATGGTGTCTTAACTTGACAAGTAAAGTAAAGTATACTATATATCACCTATGCCGCTCCCACTTAACAACAACGGGAAGCAGCCTGTGCCAAGGTCAGGGGTTTCGCGGGCACTCCACCACTATCGTTGTCGGCCGCCTCGACAGGCGATCCCTTAATCGGAGGCTCCATGACCCGTAACGCGATCCTGCTTGCGACCGTTGCGCTGCTTGCCGTGGCATGCAACGATGACAACCCCACCGGCACCAACCCCCCCGGCACCAACGCTGCCCCGACGGTCACGTCCACCAGCCCCGCAGCCAACGCGACAGGGTCGCCAAGAAACGTGCAAGTCACCGCGACATTCAGCGAGGCGATGGATGCTACTACCCTCAACGCAACGACGTTCTTGCTCAAGCAGGGCACGACCGCCATTGCCGGCGCCGTGACCTACTCCGGTACCACTGTGAGGCTGATTCCGACAGTCGCGCTCGCCGCGAACACAACGTTCACCGCGACGATATCGACGAATGTCAAGGATGCGGCTGGCTTGGGTCTGTCGGCCCCAAAGACCTGGAGCTTCACCACGGTTGCAACGTCAGCGACCGGTCCAGGGGCTGTGAATCTGGGCACCGCTGGCAACTACGTCATCCTGGCAAAGTCCGCAATCTCGACGACCGGAACCACCTCGATCGTTGGAGACCTGGGCCTCAGCCCGTCCGCCGCTTCCTTCATAACCGGATTTGCACTGTCCACGCCCCCGACCACCTTCACGACATCGGGTCTGGTGACCGGTAAGGTCTACGCCTCCGATTACGATGCGCCGACCCCGGCTACCCTGACCACCGCCGTGCTGGACATGCAGGCGGCGTACACCGACGCCGCGGGGCGCACGTTGCCGGA
>JALYPB010000005.1 GCA_030856585.1 Gemmatimonadota bacterium
CCCATGAGGTAGAGCGCCGCCTTCACCGGGGCCGGATTGGTCTCCAGGAAATTGGCGTCCATCAGCTCCAGGAGCCGATAGTGCCACGCTCGAGCCTGTTCGAGATTGCCCGACAGCAGGAGATGGACGAAGGCGGTCATGGCAGCGGGAACCTCATTGGACACCACCGAGATCAGGCCATCCCCGCCTGCCGTGATGACCGGCATCGTGAGCCAATCATCTCCCGAGAACACGGTAAAATCGTCCGGCCGCTCGCTCAGGATGTCCATCACCTGCTTGAGGTCACCACTCGCCTCCTTGATGCCCATGATGTTGGGGTGATGCGCCAGCTTGAGCGTCACCTCAGGTTCGAGGTTGACCGAGGTTCGCCCGGGCACGTTGTACAGGCAAACCGGCCTGGTTGCGGCATCGGCGACAGCCGTGAAGTGCCGGAAGAGACCTTCCTGGGTGGGCTTGTTGTAGTACGGAGTCGCACTGAGGATGTAGTCGACGCCGACGTCACACATTCGGCGGGTCTCCTCCACCGCCCGCGAGGTGTCGTTACTGGTAGCGCCCGCCATCACCGGGACCCGGCCTCGGGCGACCTCTACCACCGCGGCCACTACCCGCTGCCGCTCGGCGTCGTCCAGGGTCTGGGCCTCGCCCGTAGACCCGCATGCTACCAGGAAATCGATTCCCTCCGCGATCTGCCAGTCCACCAGGGCACGGAGGGCCGGGAAATCGATCGGGCCGAGCTCGGTGAATGGCGTCACCAGCGCGGTGCCACATCCCTGGAAACGGGTCATGCGGTTTCTCCGAAGAGCAGGTGCTCGAAGGTAAAAACCCCGGTCTTTCCCGGCAGCCACTCGGCCGCGGCCAGGGCGCCGGCGGCAAATGCTTCGCGGTCGCGCGCGACATGGCTCAGTGTGACGGTCTCGTGCGGCCCCTCGTAGACCAGCTCGTGGGTGCCGGGTACCGTGCCGGTACGGACGGACGTGATGGGAAACGAGCGCGACCTGTCCGAGTCGCCCAGCCGCTGCTGAAGGAGGAGCGCGGTCCCGGAGGGCGAGTCGATCTTGGCGGCGTGGTGCTCTTCCCGGATCGAGGCGGCGAACTCAGGGCGACCACTGAAATTCCGGGACAGCTCCCTGGCCGCGCGCAGGAAGAGGTGAACGCCAATCGAGAAATTGGCGGCATGGAGCAGCGCTCCTCCCCGGGCTTCGACCAGGCCCGTGATTCGAGGCAATGCGTGGCTCCATCCAGTCGTCCCAGTTACCGTGGGGATGCCCAGCTCGATCAGTCGCTCCAGGTTAGGGACCACCGCTTCTGGCCGGGTGAACTCGATGACGACGTCAGCCCCCGCCAGCCGTTCGCGCGTCAGCGCCCGCCCGCCGGCATTGTCACTTGAATCCACGACCGTATGGATGCTATGGCCCCTCTGTGAGCCCAGATCTGCCACCGCCTTGCCCATGCGACCGTTTCCAACCATAGCGATTCTCATGCGGGTCCCGACTCCCGACTCCTGGCTCCCGACTCTGTCAGCACGATCCGAAGAACTCCTGATGCAGTCGGCGGACCACATCGGGCCCGTCCGCTTCCTGCACCACGAATGTCATATTGATCGCGGACGCTCCCTGGGAGATAATCTCGACGTTGGCTGGCCACACAGCGTTGAAGACCCGGCCCGCCAGCCCGGGCGTATGCCTCAAGCCGACGCCCACGATCGCAACGATAGCCCGGTGCTGCTCTACCCACACCTCCCCCAGCTCGCCCAGGTCACGGACGATGTGGTCGAGGCGCGCGCGGTCCTCGATGGTGATCGAGATGCTCACTTCTCCGCTGGCCAGCACATCCACCACCGTCTCGTGCCGCTCGAAGACCTCGAACAGGGCGCGCAGGAAGCCATAGGTGCCGAGCATCCGCGGCGCGCGAATGTTGACGACTGTGATACCCTGTTTCCACGAGATCGAGCGGATCGGCGAGTCGCCCATTGGTTTCAGCTCGGCCTGCGGACTTATGGTTGTCCCGGAACGCTCGGCGTGCAGTGAGTTGAGGATCACGATGGGGATTCCGGCGCGCGCCAGCGGCTGAGCGGTGGCGGGATGCAGAATCCGGGCACCGAACGTGGCCAGCTCGGCGGCCTCCTCATAGCTCGCCACCGGGAGCGTTCGAGCCGATGGAACGATCCGCGGGTCGGCTGTCATCAAGCCATCCACGTCGGTCCAGATTTCTACCCGCTCGGCCTCGAGCGCGGCACCGAGCAGCGAGGCGGTGAAGTCCGAGCCGCCGCGGCCGAGCGTGGTTGCTACGCCCGTAGCGGTGGCTCCGATGAAGCCCTGGGTGACTGGAATGCGCCCCGCCTCGGAGAGCGGCCTCAGCTGCTCGCGAGCCCGCTTGTTCAGCACCTGGATATAGGGCGTTGCTCGCCCAAAGCGGCCGTCTGTTACCAGGATCGCGCGAATGTCCACCCAATCGGCGGCAAGCCCGGCTCCAACCATGGCGGCCGCTACCAGCCGCGAGCTCCAGAGCTCACCCCGTCCCGCCACGGCGTCCAGCTCTGCCGCCGAGAGCCGGCGGTCTTTTGCGGCGATGAGATCGCGCCGAAGCTCCGCCGCATCGTCCGCGATGAGATCCATCGCCGGCGAGCAGCCCGGCAATGAACGGGCGATGCCTTCGTGTCGTTCCAGCAGTGCCGCAACCGCCGCATCGATGGCGGTGCCGTCGCCGGGCCCGCACAGCTGAGCCAGGGCCAGAAGGGTATCGGTGACCCTGGCCAGTGCCGAAACGACGACTATGGGCCGGCAGGCGGTCCGCGAGCGGATGATCTCTATCAAACGCCCGATCGCCTCCGCGTCCGCTACGGAGGTGCCGCCAAACTTCGCGACGATCATTGTCCTCGCTCAGGCCCGGGACCGCGGTCCACTCTGCCTTCGGCCACCAGCAGCTCAGCGATCTGCACGCCCTGCCCCGCAGCACCCCGGACCGTGTTGTGTCCGAGGGCGACAAAGCGCAGATCCAGGATCGGGCAGGGCCGCACCCGGCCCACCGTGACGGCCATGCCGCCGCCGCGGTCCAGGTCGAGACGAGGCTGGGGCCGGTCGGGGCGGCTGTCCACTTCGATCGGGGGATTGGGGGACGATGGCAGGCCGGCAACGCTCGGTGGCCCCCGGAAGTCGCGAAGGGCGGCGAGTGCCTCGTCCGGGGACACTCTGCGGCCGAGGCCCACCGAGACCGCCATCATGTGCCCATCAACTACAGGAACGCGGTTGGTGTGAGCGCTGACCGCGAAATGGGCGGGCTGGACCGCGCCGTTGGAGAGTGCGCCCAGAATCTTCCGACTCTCGCGCTCGATCTTCTCCTCCTCGCCTCCGATGTGAGGGATGACATTGCCGATGATGTCGAGCGAGGCGACGCCGGGATAGCCGGCGCCGGAGACCGCCTGCATGGTCGATACGAAGAGCCGCTCGACTCCAAAAGCCCGGTGCAGCGGTGCCAGCGCCAGTGCCAGCGCGGCGGTGGAGCAGTTGGGGTTGGCAAGGATCGCCCCCGTCCAGCCGCGCTCTTTCTGTTGCCGGTCGATCAGGGCCAGGTGTTCGGCGTTGGCCTCCGGAATGAGGAGCGGTACGTCGGCATCCATGCGATGGGTGCGGGTGTTCGTGACCACGTACGATCCCGACCGGGCGAACTCCTGCTCGATCGGTCCCGCTATTTCCGCATCCAGGGCCGAGAAAACGATTTGCCCAGGCAAAGGCGGTGCGCACTTCTGGATTACCAGGCCGGCCACCGACGGCGGAATGGCCACCGGCTCACGCCAGCGGACCACATCCTCGTAGCGGCGGCCCACGCTGGCCGATGAGGCCGCAACTGCGGTCACCTCGAACCAGGGATGATCGGCGAGCAGGCGGATGAACTTCTGCCCGACCGTGCCGGTGGCGCCGAGAACGGCGACGGGAATTCGCCGGCTCATGCCGTCTCTCTCGCGAGCAGGTCGGAGGCCAGGCGCACGTACAGGTCGACGCCCCGCAGCAGGTCGGCCTTCCGGATGTGCTCCCCGCTGGTGTGGGCCACCCGGATGGTCCCCGGCCCCAGCTGATATCGCTCGCCCCACGGCTCCAGGAACGGGAGATCGCTCGCGTAGCTCACGACAGTAGTCTCCCATCCCGCGGGCGCCGCTCCTCCCTTGTGGAAGGGAAGCTCGACCCGGAAATCCACCGTCACCCCGGGTGCCAGGAGAGCCTTGATGGCGTCCCTCAGCGGACCCGTCGGCTCTACCGTGCGTATGAGAATCTGCGCGCTCGCTGCCGGCGGAATGACGTTGGGCGCCACGCCACCACCGATGAGTCCCAGATTGAGGGTGGACTTGCCTAACAGCGGATCGGTCGGCAGGGGCATCCGCCGGATCCGCTCGATGGTATCCAGCAAGGCGGCGATCGCGCTCACACCTTCATCGGGATAGGCCGAGTGTGCGGCGCGACCGGCTGCCTGGAGGTCGACGCGCAGCGTGCCCTTCTGCCCGATTGAAAGGCGGTTCTCGGTAGGCTCACCATTGATGAGGAAGCGGCCTCGCGGTCCGAGGTTGGCCGCCGCCTGAGCGCCGTCCGATCCGTTCTCCTCTCCCACGACGAAGAGCAGCCCGATGCGGCGCTCTCCCTGGCTTGCCAGGCGCTCTGCCGCCGCAACCATCGCCGCAGCGAGACCTTTCGCGTCGCAGCTGCCCCGGCCGTGAATCGAATCTGCGTCCTCGGAGAGCGGGATATATGGCGGTACTGTGTCGAGATGGGTCGAGAAGACCAGGGCGGGGTGGTCTCTGTAGGCATAAAGATTGTCGCGCCCGGGCGACACCGGCTGGCGCACGATCTGATATCCGGCTCGCCTCAACGTGGCGTCCAGAAAATCGGTTGCCGGTCCCTCGGCTCCGGTGGGAGTCTCGAGAGCCACCAGGGAACGGGTCAGCTCCAGTGCGTCCATTAACGAGACGCCCCGCCAGCGGCATCCGCGGCGGGGCTCCTGGTCGAAGGTAAACTGCTTGCTGCGTTACGCCGACCCGAGCTTGCCACGAATGTCCCGCTTCATTCCGCGCTTCACCGTCTCCGGCGCGGCCGGAGGAGCAGTCAGAACGGTTACGGGCGTGTGTAGATGCATGGGCTCGGATGCAGTGTCGAGAAGCGTTGTAAGCTAGGAAAGCGTCGCGGACCCTGCAAGAGGCGTAGCCGCGGTATTCACGGTGTTAGCAGGACCATTAACGGACCGTTAACGGGCAGGACGTAACCTCCTCTCGGCTTCTGGCGCTGGTTCTCCTCGCTACTGCCGGTGCCTGCGGTGGCGAGTCGCTCGGCCCCGCGGCCTCTGGGTCGAGTACCGTGTCCGTAGTCCCGAGCCTGGCGACGATCGGCGAGGGACAGGCGGTTCAGCTCACGGCGAAGCTGTTCGACGAGTTCGGGGATCCGCTCGAGGCGGCTTTGCCTGGTCCAGCAGCACCCAGATGTAGCCACGGTGTCGGTAGGCGGGACGGTTTTCGGCCGTCGCGAAGGCCGGGCGGCCATAATCGCCAGCGCCCATGGCCGCGCCCAGACCGCAGCCGTGGTTGTACTTCGCAAAGAACAGGAATCAGAGGGCAAGCCAAGGCCGCCCTCTACTAACTGATGCGGGTCGGTGCCGGACCAGCCGCCTGGTATGCCTGCCGGGCGGCCTTCTGGCCCTCCGCTACGTCCACTCGCCACAGAAGTGCCGCTCCCACCACGAAGAATCCGATGACGGAAAGGATGGCGTTTCGGCTCGAGCCGGTGGCGGCGATGGTGCCCGCAAAGATGAGCGGGCCAAAGATCCCGGCGAATTTTTCGAACACACTGAAGAACCCGAAGAATTCTCCCGACTTCTGCGGCGGTATCATGCTGGCGAACAGGGAGCGGCTGAGCGCCTGAGTACCGCCCTGCACCATTCCGACCAGGCCGGCCAGTATGTAGAAGTGGGTAGCGTTGGTCATGAAGTAGCCCAGGATGCTGATCGCGCTATAGGCCAGCAGCCCGACGAAGATGGCGTGTTTGGCGCCCACCCGCCCGGCCAGCATCCCGAACAGAAACGAGCAGGGGATCCCAACGAACTGAACCACCAGGATCGCCCCGATGAGCGCGCTCTGTCCAATGCCAATCTCGGTACCGTAGGCGGTTGCCATCTTGATGATCGTCTGGATGCCGTCGTTGTAGATCATGAAGGCCCCCAGCATCAGGAATGCCTGCCGGTATCCGCGCAGCTCGTGAAACGTTTCGGCCAGGCGTACGAACGCCATCCTGATTGGGTTTTGTCCCGGGCGCTCGTCGGGCTCCAGGCGCGGGGGCGGCTCCGGCACTCTCCGAAAGAGCGGCAGCGAAAAGACCAGCCACCAGACCGCCACCGAGGCGAACGCCAGCCGCACCGGGAGGGTTGCCTCCGTCTCGCTGAGTCCCGGGCCCGCGGGAAGACCAAACCAGGCCGGCTTCTGGATCCAGGCCAGGTTGAGGGCGAGCAGGAGGCCGCCGCCGATGTAGCCCATGGCGTAGCCGGCGCTCGACACCCGATCGATCTCGCCGGGACGGGTGATGTGCGGCAGCAACGCCTCAT
>JALYPB010000042.1 GCA_030856585.1 Gemmatimonadota bacterium
CCTCGATCACCTTGCGATAGAGCGCCTCGCTCTCGGCCAGCGCCTCTTCGGCACGCTTGCGCTCAGTCATGTCCTCTTGCGTCGCCAGGAAGTGAGTCACCGTGCCCTGCTGGTCGCGCACCGGAGAGATCGCCACCCAGGTCCAGGCCAGAGTGACGTCCTTGGTTCGATTCTGGAGCTCGCCACGCCACACCTGCCCGCGGTCGAGGCCCTGCCAGGTGTGCTCGAGCAGCAGGAGGTGCAACGGCTCGCTCATCGGCTCCGCCCGCCGACAACCCGGGGTGGACCCGCTTCATTCACCGCCAGCCAGTAGCCTCCGACCTGGCGGACGACCTCGCGGAAGCGCTCGAACTGAACCGGCTTCTGGACAAAGCTGTTGGCTCCCAGCTGGTAACCCCGCACCACATCCTCTGCCAGACGGGAGGATGTAAGCAGCACCGTCGGAATGGCCCGGGTCCGAGGATCCCGCTTGATTTCCTCCAGCACCTCCAGACCACTCACTTTCGGAAGCTTGATGTCGAGCACGATCAGTTTGGGGGGCGCTTCGAAGCTCCGCTTGGCGTACGCAGCCCGGCAGAGAAGGAAATCCAGCGCCTCCTCGCCATCGTGTACGTGATAAATCCGCCCCACGATGGCCTCTCCCAGCGAGTGCATGATCAGCTCTGCGTCCGCCGGGTTGTCGTCCGCCAGCAGAACCTCCACGGCCGATGGGCTCACACCGGCTCCTCGGCAACCGAGCGCTCGACCCGCTGGGCAAGCGTAAAGGAGAAGGTGGCCCCCCCGTCGACCTCGGCCTCGACCCAGATCTGGCCGCCGTGCTTGTGGATGATGCGCTGCACGGTGGCCAGCCCCACTCCACTGCCCTCGAACTGGTCCGCGCGATGGAGCCGCTGGAACACGCCGAACAGCTTGTCCGCGTACTTCATGTTGAACCCCACCCCGTTGTCGCGGACGAAGATCGTGTCCCAGCCGTCGCTCACGGTACACCCCACCTCGATCGTCGCCACCTCGCGTGGCCGGGTGTACTTGATGGCATTCGAGAGCAGGTTGGTGAGCACGATTTTCATGAGCCCCGGGTCGCACTCTACGGTAGGGAGGTTACCGATCACCCACCGGATGGTTCTCTCCCCTATCTCGGTACGGAGCTCGCCGAGCGCATCCTGCACCAGTGCACCCAGCGGTGTAGGCCGGGTATGTACCTCCTGCCGACCAAGCTGAGCCAGGCCGAGCAGGTCATCAACCAGCCGCCCCATATGCTGGGTGCCTTCCTGGATGCGGCGGAGATAGTGCTGCGACTTGTCATCGAGGCCCGGGCCGGCGTGCTCCACCAGGATCCGGGAAAAGCCGTCGATCTGACGCAGCGGTGCCCTGAGATCGTGGGACACCGAGTAGGTAAAGCTCTCCAACTCCCGGTTGGCGGCAGCGAGCTCGGCCGTGCGATCCGCGACCCGCCGCTCCAGGCTCTCGTTGAGGTGGCGGACGCGGATTTCGGAGAGCACCAGCTCCCGGCTGCCCCGCTCCCGCTCCACCGCGTATCGGATGGCCCTCCAGATGAGGTGGCTATCCATCTGGCCTTTTACCAGGTAGTCCTGAGCCCCCTGCTGCACGACTTTGAGCGCGAGACTCTGATCGCCGAACCCGGTAAAGACGATGATCGGCAGGGCCGGCATCCTGGCGTGAATCGAGGTAAAAGTGCTCAGGCCACGGCTGTCGGGCAGCCCGAGGTCGAGCAACAGTACGTCGATTCCTCCAGAGGGCAGGCGCTGGAGCGCGGTCGCCAGGCTGGTGGCGACCTCGAGAGAAAATGGGACGGCGCCGGTCTCGAGCAGCTCCTGAATCAGGCGCACATCGCCCGGGTTGTCTTCCACCAGCAGGAGTTTGATGGGCCCGGGGGCCGCGGAAACCATGGTCAGCTTCCGTTCTGGATGGTGCGCTCGAGTGATCGCATCGTGGTCTCTGGCCAGGGTCGGCCGAGATGCAGGCGCTCGGGTGGGGGGACGGTCAGGGAAATGACGACCGCATCGGTCTCGGCCAGCAGCGCACCCAGGAAAACCTGGACGAGCGCCTGATCGAGGACTGGAGACGGCGGCGGATGTGGTCGTGTCATGACCGCGTCGCGGAAGCGACCCTTCGGGCAATGGTGGTCACTGATTCATCCGACGGACGCCGCGACCGTGTTGTCAGGGACACAGGAACGACTGGGAGCGTAGGGGGAGAGGACCTGAGCGACTACATCTGAGCTTAACGTGGGCGGTGCGGAGTCACCATCAGGAGGCACCTGATCGGGGAACCACCGAAGGGCGGGCGAGGTGCTTAGTCGGTTCCCTGGCCGGCAGAGACGATTCCCACTCGCACCGCATACCGAACCAGGCCAGCAAGATCGTGAATGTCGAGCCGACTCATGAGCTGGGCCCGGTGGGTTTCCACAGTCTTGATGGACAGATGGAGGCCCAGAGCAATCTCCCGGGTGGAACGCCCGGTAGCGAGCAGCTGCAACACCTGCCGTTGGCGGCGGGAGAGACTTCGGAGTGGGGCCCGCAGCGAAAGGGCCGAGACCATTGCCGGCCCCAGCCTCGATAGCTCGGCCTTGGGGACGAAGTCGGCCGCCCCCGACTGGAGGCATTCGGAGGCGCGCTGCTCGAAGAGACCGGAGACCAGAATGAAGGGAGATCCGGGCGAACGGGTCTGCGCCAGACGGAAGGCATCGAG
>JALYPB010000044.1 GCA_030856585.1 Gemmatimonadota bacterium
CCAACAAGGAGACCCTGGTGATGGCTGGGGCTCTCGTGGCCCAGGCAGCCTGTGCCGGCGGCGGAGAGATCGTTCCCATCGACTCGGAGCACAGCGCCATACTCCAGTGCGTCACCGGCCGGGACGGTGGGCTGGCTCGTCTTATTCTAACCGCCTCAGGCGGTCCCTTCCGGGAGTGGGAGGCCAAGCGGGTCTGGAACGCCACGGTGGAGGAGGCACTCCAGCACCCGACCTGGCGGATGGGGCACAAAATCACCGTCGATTGCGCGACGCTGGCCAACAAGGCGCTGGAGCTGATCGAGGCCCATCACCTCTTCGGCTTGCCGTACGACGCGCTGGAGGTGGTGGTGCATCCCCAGAGCATCGTGCACGCCTTCGCCGAATTTCACGATGGCAGCGTGCTGGCCCAGCTGGGATTCCCCTCCATGGAGCTGCCGATCCTCTACGCCCTGACTCATCCGGAGCGGCTCCCCGATTCGGGGGTGCGGCGCTTCGATCCGGTCGCCGCCGGTCCGCTGACGTTCGAGCCGGTTCGTACCGATGTCTTTCCTGCCCTCGCCTCCGGGCTGGCCGCGGGGCGCGCCGGCGGGACCGCACCGGCGGTGTTCAATGCGGCTAACGAGGTGGCGGTCGCCGCGTTTCTCCAGGGAGACATTCCTTTCGGGCGCATCAGTGAGACGATCGAGCGCGCGCTCGACGCCCACGCGCCTGTACCCGCCAGCTCCGTTGACGCGGTGCGGGCGGCTGATCGCTGGGCCCGGGATGCGGCCCTGCAGAGTGTGAGGCAATAGTGCTGCTGACGGTTCTGGCCCTGATCGTAGTTCTGGGCGTGCTCATCTTTGTGCACGAGGCGGGACACTTCATCGCGGCCAAGTGGGCCGGCATCTACGTCCACCGCTTTTCCCTCGGCCTTGGTCCGCCGATTCCCTGGCTGACTTTCCGCCGCGGAGAAACCGAATACACCGTCTCCTGGCTGCCGCTCGGCGGGTACGTCAAGATGGCCAGCAAGGAAGAGGACATCGGCAGCAGCGCGCTCGAAGGCGGTGCTCCGGCGGTGCAGGTCCCTCCCAACCGGATGTTCGAGGCCAAACCGGTCTGGGTGCGAATGCTGGTGATCCTCGCAGGCGTGACGATGAATGCTCTCTTCGCCTGGGCGGCCTTCAGCTTTCTCGCCTACAAGAATGGGCGTGAGATCGACCCGGTGACGACGGTGGGCAAAGTGGTCGAGGAGATGGTGCCGCCCGGCGCTGAGGCGTTGAAGGAGATCAAGCCAGGCTCACGGATCGTGCGCATCAACGGCGACTCGATGAAGTCGTGGGACCAGGTCGTTTCGGCCATCGTCAACAGCCCTGAGGGGGAAGTCCGGATCGAGCTCGCCAGCGGCTCGACGGTGGTGTTACCGATTCATCCCGACGCGTTGGAGGAACGGATGAAGGCGGCCCAGGCGTTGCAACCGCACCGAAGGCCCATCATCGACTCCCTCATGGCCGACAAGCCGGCTGCTCGCGCAGGCATTCAGAAGGGGGACACCATTCTGGAGGTGAATGGGAAGCCCATCCGCGAGTGGTACGAGCTGCTCGACACCGTGCAGGCCAGCGCCGGCCGAACCCTCACGATTACCGCGGCGCGCGGCGAGCGCCGCACCTTCACCCTTGAGCCTTACGTTGACTCCATACCGACAGCGGATGGCAAGGTCCGCGCGGTGGGCCGCATCGGGGCGGGGGTGCGTGACGAGTCCATCCTGGAGAAGTACACCCTGGGTCAGGCGATTGTCCAAGGTGGCCGGGCCACCCTGCAGGCCTCGACCCAGATCTTTCGTACCGTAAGGGGATTGTTCAGCGGACGGATCTCGGGGCGCACCGTCGGCGGCCCCATTCTCATCGGCCAGCTGGCGGGGCAGAGCGCCCGCCTGGGGCTCGACACCTTCCTCGGATTCATGGCCCTGATCTCGATCAACTTGGCCATCCTGAACCTGCTGCCGATTCCCGTGCTGGATGGGGGCCAGTTTCTCTTTCTGCTGGCCGAGGCCATCATCCGCCGGCCCCTGCCCATGAAGCTCCGGGAGCGGCTCACGACGGTGGGCCTGGTGCTCATAATCCTGCTCATGGGACTCGCCTTCTCCAACGACATCAGGCGGGTATTGGGGGGTTGAGCGGCCGTCCAGCCACCCTTGCCTCACCCTCGGATACCCCCTTATACTTCCGTGCTACAACGGATTACGACGCGCACATCGTTCAGAAGAGGACACCAGGCGGCATGAGCTATGACAAGCAGGCGGTGACGGCCAAGCACCAGGCCCACGCAAGCGACACGGGATCGACCAAGGTACAGGTGGCGCTGCTCACCGAGCGGATCAACTCCCTTACCGATCATTTCCGCACCCACTCCAAGGATCATCACAGCCGCCGCGGGCTGCTGAAGATGGT
>JALYPB010000062.1 GCA_030856585.1 Gemmatimonadota bacterium
CATAGTTTGGTCTATCCATCATGCCTTCGGAGGTCCTGCCGATGTCGGACGCATTCCTGAGCTCCGACGACTTCGACGAACAAGCCCATCACCTCTACAATGAAGGCCTCTACGATGAAGCCCTGACAGTCCTCAAGGAAGGCATCAACCTTTACCCCCACGCTGTCGAACTGCACATCGGAACCGCCTACGCCCACCTTGCTCGCGAGGAGTTCGCCTGGGCGCGCCGGAGCTTTGAGCAGGCGCTGGCACTCGATCCCGACCATGAGGACGGGCTTGCTGGTTTAGGGGAGACTCTGCTCAAGCTGGGCGACCGGGCCGGTGCCATGCGTGCGGTGGAGCGGATCCTGCAGCTCGGCTTTCAGGATGACCACGAGCTGATGCTCCAGATCGGCCGGGCCCTGTTCCGCGAGGGGCTGGTCGCACCGGCCCACCGATTCTTCGACTTGGCCGTCGCCGCACACCCCGAGTCACCCGATGCGGCGGCATGTCTGGGCTATGCGTCGCACCGGCTGGGCAATGACGCGGGATCGCTCTACTGGCTACGGCGAGCCCTGGAGATCGACGCCGGCTATACCGAGGCGCGGATCTACCTCGCAAACCTGCTGTACGACCGAGGCGAGTCAGACGCTGCGCTCCATCATCTCGAGCGGACTCAGCCGGAGGATCACTTCGACGAGCTGGGCATCTGGCGGCATATCGAGCTCAAGAAAACCATCTACCGCCTGCCTGACGAAGACCCCGAGCTGGCGCCCTGGCTCACCCGGCTGGGTGAGGTGGTCGGAGAGCCCGACCCGATCGACCTGCTGCTCGCGGAGGTGGAGGCCCAGCAGTCGGATGGCGGAGTGCGGGATCCCTACCAACTGGAGCTGTTCGGGACCCTGCTCAGCGAGCTGCACGCCATGCAAAAGAAGCCCGGTCAGAGTGAGTACCATCAGGTCATGACGCTGTCGGGCTACAGCATCCGGGGCACCTGGGAGGAGATCCTCGCTCAGATGAAGGCGGCCGACCGGGAATGGGCCCAGGGTTCCCTCAGCGATTTCATGGCCAGCCTGGCTCGCCGTGGCCAAACGGAAACCGGCATCGTCATCCCCACCACCGATGCGGAAGCCTTCATCCGCGGTAGCGCCGAGGCGGGAGTGCTTCGTATTGTACAGTAAAGCGTGAGCGGTAAGCAGTAAGCGGTGAGCGGGGCGGCCCGGTTAAGTTTTGCGGGTGCCCCGCTTCTTCTTTTAGGATCAGGATCCGGCCGCCATGACTGCATCTACTTCCCGCTCACCGCTTACGGCTCACCGCTCACGTCTTTGGACCGAAGGCGTTGTCCGCGAAGTCCTCCCCAACGGTCTCACCCTCCTGGTGCAGCCCGACCACTCGGCCCCGGTGGTTTCCGTGGTGACCCACGTGAAGGCCGGGTTCTTCGATGAGCCGGACCGCTGGACCGGCATCTCCCACGTGCTGGAGCACATGTTCTTCAAGGGCACAGCGCGCCGCGGCGTCGGATCCATCGCCCGGGAGACCAAAGCTGCGGGGGGGTATCTCAACGCGGGGACCGGCTACGATCACACCAGCTACTTCACGGTCCTGCCCGCTTCGGGTCTGGCCGCGGCCCTGGATATCCAGTCGGACGCATTGCGCAACTCGGTGATCGACCCGGATGAGCTGACTCGCGAGCTCCAGGTCATCATCCAGGAGGCCAAACGCAAACGGGACACTCCGGGGGCGGTGGCGCACGAGACTCTCCACGAGCTCATGTTCGACCGCCACCGAATCCGGCGTTGGCGAATCGGTACCGAGGATCAGCTGGCCCGGCTCACTCGGGATGATCTCTGGTCCTACTACCGCTCACGTTACGTGCCTGAGCGAACCATCGTAGCCATCACCGGGTCGCTGGACCCCGGCCACGCACTCGAGCTCGCCCGTGATGCCTACGCGGACTGGCCGGCGGCATCTGGTGCGATCGACCTTTCCCCGGACGAGCCTCCGCGGCGTGAGGTTCGTGCCCGGACCCTGCGGGGCGACGTGACTCACGCAGAGCTGGTACTGGGCTGGCGTGCGGTGCCGCCCTTGCACGAGGACGCGCCGGCACTGGATCTTGCCGCGGCGGTTCTCGGGATGGGCCGGGGAAGCTGGCTCTACCGCTCTCTCCGCACAGAGGGAATCGTGACGTCGGTCTCGGCCCACAATTACTCTCCCACGGAGCTCGGCGTGTTCAGTATCGGCGCCGACCTGGAGCCGGAGAAGCTGGCGTTGGCGATCGAGCGGATCGCCGAGAGTGTATCCCGGCTCACCCTGCTGGGGCCCAGTCAGGACGAGCTCGAGCGCGCCCGCACCCTGCTGCGGGCACGCTGGGCCAAGCAGCTGGAGTCCATGGAGGGGAAAGGCTCCGCACTCGCCGCGGCCGAGGCGCTGGATGACGTCTCGTTTCTCGACCGGGAATACGAAGCGCTGGGTTCGGTAGGGCCCGACGAGGTTCGAGCGGCCGCGGCGACCTACCTCCAGCCCGACAATGCGTCGGCCGTGGCCTATTTGCCGGAAAACGCCGGGCCCGAGCTCACCGCTCAGGTACTGGAGCGAGCCTTTGCCGTGACCGCGCTCAGAACTACGCCGCCGCAGCCGGAATCGCCGCAGCTGCGTGTGACGGGAGCGACCAGCATGCCGCTCGGACGCTGGGAGGCGGACGTGCTGCATACTCAGCTGTCAGGGGCCGATCTTCTGGTCCGGCGCAAGGCCGGAGTTCCCCTCGTCACACTCGGCATCTATGTCCCGCGCGTGGAGTTCGATCCCCCAGGTCAGGCTGGTCTGGGTGCCTTGACGGTTCGAAGCTCGGTCCGGGGCGCGGGCGACCTCGACGCCGCGAGTCTGGCGTTTGGGTTCGAGCGGTTGGGCGGTACGCTGAGTGGAGCGGTGGCTTCAGACTGGCTCGGGTTCAGTACGACGGTCCTTTCCCACAACCTCGGCGCCGCCGCCGCGCTCCTGGATCTGGTGTTCAGTGCTCCGCGGCTGGCCGAGGAGGACGTGATCACCGAGCGCGCACTCATGGTCACCGAGGCGGAGCAGATCGCCGACGACATGTTTCGCTATCCGTTCCAACTCGCCTTTGCCGGTGCCTTCGGCGATGCCGGCTATGGGCTCCCGGTCAGCGGCTTGCCGGAAACCCTGGCCGCTATATCACCTGCCGGGGTGCGTGCGTCGCACTCTCGTCTCTTTCTCGGGGTGCGGCCCGTCATCGTCGCGGTGGGCGATGTCGATCCCGAGGAGGCCAGCGCAACGATCGCGGGCGTCTTCGGTGATCGAGAGTCACGGCCCGGCAGCCCGATCGGCCCACCGCTGTCCTGGGTGGGTGGACAGGGAGAATCGTCGCACCGGGTCGTCCTGCGCGACAAGCAGCAGGCTGCCCTGGCCATGGCGTTCCCCGGACCGGCGCGCCGGGATGCCGACCGGGCGGCGGCGGAAGTCTGGGCGGCGGTGGCCAGCGGTCTGGGGGGCCGGATGTTCGAGGCACTGCGTGACCGCCGGTCGCTGGCGTACACCGTCATGGCCTCGAGCTGGCAGCGGGGCCGGGCCGGCGCGTTGGTCACTTACATCGCGACTTCTCCCGAGCGGGAGGAGGAGGCCCGGCGGGCAATGCTGGAGGAGCTGGTGCGGTTTACTCGGGAGCCGGTCGGTGAAACCGAGCTGAGGCAGGCCGTGAACTATCTGTCTGGGCAGGCGGAGGTGGGCCGACAGGGTGGCGCCGAGCTAGCCGGCGAGATCCTGGAAGCCTGGGTCAACGGGAACGGGCTGATCGATCTGGAAGACCCCGGGGCCGGGTAC